>DOKO01000438.1 GCA_003510825.1 Stenotrophomonas sp. | reverse complement strand
GTCCAGAAACGGGTCGGCCACTGCGCCATCGGCAGGTCGCTGGCCACGGCGGAGAAAGCGCGCATCACCGCGACCAGGGTCTGCTCGGCGCGGGCGGGGTCACCGCACTGCAGCTCGGCAACCACCAGCGCGCGGCGTTCGACGCCACGCAGGAACGCCGACAGCGCGCCGGCCGCGGTCGAGGAAACAGGGGCGGGCACAGCCGTCATCGGTTACTCCAAAGGTCTGCGGGCATGATAGCGGCAGCCCATCGGCGGCCGGCAGGACTTGCGCCCACGGGCACTTCGTGCTGCAGGTTGTGCACAGCATCAATGCGGTCCCCGGCCGAATCGTTGTGACGCCGCGGATTCACCTTGTTTCAGCAATGTTTCACAATCAAGCCATTGATTTTATTGGTGTTTTAAGTATGGCTATTTTTTGACCAACCCGAGTGTAAAGCCGTCGCCATCGGCCTCACACGCTCCCGCCGACCGGTAACGCACAACGTTATCCACAGAAGATGTGGATAAGACTGAATCTCTAATAGCCACCGATATTTAGGTGACATTTATGATTGCGCGGCAGGCGCGGGCGACGTGATCGCCTCTGCCATCGGCCCCCGCCCCGCCCGTTACACTGCCCCGATGCTCGACCCCATCCCGACCCTGCAGGTCGCCCTGCCCGTCCCGCTGCCGCGCCTGTTCGACTACCTGCCCCCGGAAGGTCCAGGCCCGGCCGTGCCGGTCGGCTGCCGCCTGAAGGTGCCGTTCGGCAACCGCGAGCTGGTGGGGATGGTGGCCGGCCACGGCCAGGTGGACGACGGCCAGGGCCTGCGCCAGGCGCTGGCCTGGTGCGATCCGCAGCCGCTGCTGCAGGGCGAGCTGTGGCAGAGCCTGCAGTGGCTGGCCCGCTACACCCATTCACCGTTGGGCGAAGTGGTGAACACCGCCCTGCCCGGCCCGCTGCGGCACGGCGAGGCCCTGCCCGACACCCATCACTGGGGCTGGCAGCTGACCGCCGCCGGCCAGGCCCAGCGCGAAAAGCTGCGCGCCGGCACCCGCCCGCGGCAACTGGCCGAACTGCTGGGCGAGGCCGTGGTCGACGAAGACGTGCTGGGCGCGCGCATGGAGGACTGGCGCACCGCCGCACGCAGCCTGGCCA
Organism: Stenotrophomonas sp.; assembly: GCA_003510825.1. Taxonomy (GTDB): domain Bacteria; phylum Pseudomonadota; class Gammaproteobacteria; order Xanthomonadales; family Xanthomonadaceae; genus Stenotrophomonas. Next base: position 12,083 of record DOKO01000438.1, on the reverse strand, counting down.
AGCGCGAGCTGGCCGAGCGCGTGGCCCTGAGCGTGGCGCCGCAGCATGCGCAGCCCCTGCCCGGCCCCACCCTCAACCCGGAACAGGCCGAGGCCGTGGCCGCGATCACCGCTGCCGACGGCTTCCATGCCTTCCTGCTGGACGGGGTGACCGGCAGCGGCAAGACCGAGGTCTACCTGCAGGCCATCATCCACTGCCTGGCGCAGGGGAAACAGGCGCTGGTACTGGTGCCGGAGATCGGCCTGACCCCGCAGACCCTGGCACGCTTCCGTGGCCGCCTCGGCATCGCGGTGCATGCGCTGCATTCGGGCTTGAACGACAACGAACGCGCGCGCGTCTGGGCCGCGGCCTCGCGCGGCGAAGCACGGGTGATCGTCGGCACCCGGTCGGCGGTGTTCACCCCGCTGCCGCAGGCCGGCCTGCTGATCGTCGACGAGGAACACGACGGCAGCTACAAGCAGCAGGACGGCATCCGTTACCACGCCCGCGATTTCGCCCTGGTGCGGGCCAAGGCGCTGGGCATCCCGGTGCTGCTGGGCAGCGCCACGCCCTCGCTGGAAACCCTGCACAACGCCTATGCCGGCCGCTACACCCACCTGCGCCTGAAGCAGCGCGCCGGTGATGCACGGCCGCCCCGCGTGCGCATCCTCGATGTGCGCAAGCGGCCGCTGCACGATGGCCTCTCCGCCGATGTGCTGGCCGGTATCGGCGAACACCTGCAGCGTGGCCAGCAGGTGCTGGTGTTCAAGAACCGCCGTGGCTACGCGCCGGTGCTGCTCTGCCACGACTGCGGCTGGACCGCGCCATGCCAGCGCTGCGATGCGCCGATGACCGTGCATGGCGGCGGCCGTCGCCTGCAGTGCCACCACTGCGGTGCGCGGCAGCCGGCGCCCCTGGCCTGCCCGGCCTGCGGCAGCCTCGCGTTGCAGCCGCAGGGCATCGGCACCGAGCGCCTGGAAGAGCACCTGGTCAGCGCCTTCGCCGATTACCCGGTGGTGCGCATCGACCGCGGCACCACCTCGCGCCGCGATGCGCTGGAACAGCAGCTGGCGAAGCTGGGCGACCAGCCCGGCATCCTGGTCGGCACGCAGATCCTGGCCAAGGGCCACGACCTGCCCAAGTTGACCCTGGTGGTGGTGGTGGGCATCGACGAAGGCCTGTTCTCGGCCGACTTCCGCGCCAGCGAGAAGCTGGCCCAGCAGCTGATCCAGGTGGCCGGCCGCGCTGGTCGCGCGCGCGATCCCGGCGAGGTCTGGCTGCAGACCCACCACCCGGGGCACCCGTTGCTGGAAACCCTGGTGAGCGGTGGCTACCACCCGTTCGCGCAGGCCGAATTGAACCAGCGCCAGGCCGCCGGCTTCCCACCGTTCGCGCACCTGGCGCTGATGCGTGCCGAAGCGCAGCAGCTTGAACATGCCAACGCCTTCCTGCTGGCGGCGCGGCAACTGCTGGGCGAGCAGAACGTGGTGGAGGCCTATGGGCCGATGCCGGCACCGATGCCGCGTCGCGCCGGTTACCAGCGCACGCAGCTGCTGCTGTCTGCGCTGCAGCGGCCGCCGCTGCATGGCGTGCTGGCCCAGCTGGTGCCGCAGCTGTATGCGCTGCCGGAGGCGCGCAAGGTGCGCTGGTCGCTGGATGTGGATCCGACGGATCTGTATTGAGGGGTCAGAGCCCACCCTTGGGGTGGGATCCGACCCCGACAGCCAAGGGGTCGGATCCCTCTCGCAGAGAGGGCTCCGACCCCGGTCTCCACCGCTTACGTCAGCGGTGACATCACGCCGCGCTGGTACGCCGGGCGTTCGCGCAGGCGCGCATACCAGTCGGCCACGTTCGGCAGGTCGGGACGCTGGATCGGCAGTTCGAACCAGGCATAGATCAACGAACCCAGCGGAATGTCGCCCATGGCGAACTTCTCGCCCGACAGCCACGGCTGCCTGCCCAGGGTCTCATCGGCCATCTTCAGGTAATCACCGGCGCGCACGATGGCGGCGTTGATGCGCGCTTCATCGCGGTCGGCCGGCGCGGTGCGCATGATGCCCCAGATCAGTTCGGAGTACAGCGCGGCCATCCGCGAGGTGCTCCAGTCCATCCACTTCTCGGCCTGCGCGCGTTCCATCGCGTCTTCGGCGTACAGCGTGCCCAGCGAATAGCGCGCGCTCAGGTAGCGCACGATGGTGTTCGATTCCCAAAGTGGCAGGCCGTGGTCTTCGATTACCGGCACCAGGCTGTTGGGATTCATCGCCACGTATTCGGCCGACTGCGTGCCGCCATGGCTGCCGCCCACTTCGATGGATTCGTACGGCAGCCCGATTTCTTCGGCGCACCACAGCACCTTGCGGACATTGCTGGAATTGCGGCGGCCCCAGATCTTCAACATTGCGGATTTCCCTGCCTGCAGCGGTGCGCCACAGTGGCGCGGAAACGCTACGATACGCCCATCCACAGGGAGAGACGACGTGACTGCATGGGATGCGTTGAACTACGTTCTGCTGGCAGCAGGGCTGGTGATGCTGGTGCTGGGCTACCGCCGTTCCAGCCGCAACCAGCTGCTGTGCGCAGGGCTGTTGCTGCTGGCCTTCAACGGCGTCGAGGATTTCGCCGCCGGGTTTGCCGACGGCTATGCGGGTTCGGATGCGCGGGTGATCTGAACCGCGGCGTCGATACGCCGGCCAGCGGCCGGCGCTACCGGTTCTTCTTCGGCAGCGCGCGCACGTAGGACGATTTGCCGTCCTTCTTCAGCTCAAACAGGCCGATGGCCGCCAGCAGGTCGCTGAGCTTGCCGTAGCCATAGTTGCGCGGATCGAACGAGGCCTGGTTGCCGATCTGGCTGCCGACCGGGCCCAGGTGTGACCAGCCATCCTCGCCCTCGGCCGCCGATACCGCGCGCCGCAGCATCTTCACCAGGCGCGTGTCATTGCGCAGTTCCGCGCTGTTCTTGCGCGGGCGCACTTCATCACTGGCCGCGGGCTCGCCAGCGACCTGCCCGCTGGGCGCCTGCCCGGCCTCGGCCTCGACATCGGGCACGCTGGCGTGGGTCTGGCCCAGGGCTTCCAGATAGGTGAACTTGGAGCAGGCGTTGACGAAGGGATCGGGGGTCTTCTTCTCGCCGAAGCCATACACCTTCACGCCATCGGTCAGCAGGCGCATCACCATCGGGGTGAAGTCGGCATCGCTGGAGACGATGGCGAAACCATCGAGGTTGCGCGCGTACAGCAGGTCCATGGCATCGATGACCATGGCCATGTCCGAGGCGTTCTTGCCCTTGCTGTAGGCGAACTGCTGGATCGGGCGGATGGCGTACTCGTGCAGCACCGATTCCCAGCCCTTCAGGCGCGGGCTTTTCCAGTTGCCGTACGCACGGCGCACGTTGGCCACACCGTAACGGGCGACCTCGGCCAGGACTTCATCGATCTTCGAGGCCGGCGCATTGTCGGCGTCGATCAGCAGGGCGATGCGCTTTTCCGGTTCGGACATGGTTTCCTCGGTGGGCTGCAGGCTGAGCGGAGTATCACCCATGGCCACTGGCAGCCATGTGACGTGCGATGATGCAGGGCGACATCCATCCCCCTCTGGAGTACGTCGATGAGCCGCGAACCAGTCCCCCACCTGGTCATCATCGGCGGCGGTTTTGCAGGCCTCTGGGCCACCCGGGCCCTGGCCCGCGAGAAGATCAGGATCACCCTGCTCGACCGCCGCAACCACCACCTGTTCCAACCCCTGCTGTACCAGGTCGCCACCGCCGGCCTGTCCGCCCCCGACATCGCCGCGCCGCTGCGACACATCCTTGGCCACCAGCGCAACGTGGAAGTGCGCCTGGGCGAGGTCGTCGCCATCGACAAGGCCATCCGCCAGGTGCAGCTGGCCGACGGCAGCACCCTGGGCTACGACAGCCTGCTGCTGGCCACCGGCGCCACCCACGCCTACTTCGGCAACGACCAGTGGGCCGGCGATGCGCCGGGCCTGAAAACGCTGGACGATGCCATCGCCCTGCGCCGCAAACTGCTGCTGGCATTCGAGCGCGCCGAGGCCGAACCGGACCCGGCGAAGAAGGCCGCATGGCTCAGCTTCGCGGTGGTCGGCGGCGGCCCCACCGGCGTCGAACTGGCTGGCACCCTGGCCGAGATCGCCCGCCACACGCTGCGCAATGAGTTCCGCCACATCGATCCGGCCAGCGCCAAGGTGCGCCTGGTCGAGGCCGGCCCACGCGTGCTGTCTTCGTTCCCCGAGGTGCTTTCGCTGAAGGCACGGCGGCAGCTGGAGAAGCTGGGTGTGGAAGTACTGACCGGCACCCCGGTGAGCGACATCGACAGCCTCGGCTTCAAGCTGGGCGAACAGTTCGTGCCCGCACGCACCGTGGTCTGGGCCGCCGGCGTGGCCGCCTCGCCGCTGGCGCGCACGCTGGACGTACCACTGGACCGCGCCGGCCGCGTGCAGGTGCAGCCCGATCTGACCCTGCCCGGGCATCCCGAACTGTTTGTCGCCGGCGACCTGGCCGCAGTGAACCAGGCCAACGGCAAGCCGGTGCCCGGCGTGGCCCCTGCCGCCAAGCAGATGGGCAAGTACGTGGCCGATGTCATCCGTGCGCGCCTGCATGGCAAGCCGACACCGGGGCCGTTCAAATACGCCGACTACGGCAACCTGGCCACCATCGGCCGCATGGCCGCCATCGTGCACCTGGGCAGGCTGCAGCTGTCCGGCGTGCTGGCCTGGTGGTTCTGGCTGGCCGCGCACGTGTTTTTCCTGATCGGTTTCCGCAACCGCGTGGTGGTGCTGCTGAACTGGGCAGTGGCGTACTGGAGCTACCAGCGCAGCGCGCGCATCATTTTTGGTGATGACCAGGAAGATCGCCGGCCGAAGTAATGGCCTGCACTACGCTGGGGTCAGAGCCCTTTCCTGCGGAAAGGGATCTGACCCCGGGCATGAAGCGCGGCCACACGTGGTAGAAGTCTTCCTTCCTCGCGGTGTCGGCAATCTGCCCGGCACTCCAATGCCGGGTAATCCAGATCGTCAGCGCCGTGCTGCTCAACTGCCAGCGCAGCATGCCGTGCCGCGGCTGCCGCATCAGGTGGCGGCGGGCAACCCAGTAGGCCTCCTGCTCGACCAAGGGCACGTTCGCTTTCCTCGCATCCTCGTCGAAGAGCTGCACGACGAAGCCCCAGGGGTTCATCCGCTGGTAGCCCGTGAGTGGTTCACCGCCGCATGCCGCCACGCCGCTGGGCGCACGGTCTGCCGGCTGCGGCCAACCATCGACCCAGGCCAGCCCGAGCAGGTAGAGCAGGCCAGGCAGCAGCGCGATGGCGGCGACCAATACGACGACGGAGATCCATGCTTTGCCGGCAGCACGCATCGCTCTACGGCGCCTTCGGTTTCGGGTACCACAGCGCATTGACGATGACCCAGCGCTGGTCGAAACGGCCCATGTGGAAGTAATCGACGAACCACGGCGTTTCCAGCCGCACCGAGGCGGCATTGCCGGTTACGTCCAGCACCGTGCAGCGGCGGTCCCATTGCGCCTTCGGCGTCTTCAATGCCCCCTGCTTCGTCAGTGCCACCAGTTCGTCCTTCGACATCCGGCGCAGGCCCAGGCGCTCGTCAGGCGTATCGCCCAGCACCGCGCGTTTGGCCAGGTCCGGATGCAGGGAGCGCGCGACGCGCTGCGGGTCGGCCTCCAGCTGGCCATCGACGTAGTCATGGCAGGTGGCCTCGATGGCCGCGACGGTGGCCGGGTCGGCGGGCGGGCTGGTTGATGCGGAGAGCGCAAACAACAGGGCAAGCGTGGACATCCGGGGGCTCCAGCACGGGGGGCGGGGCGATCATGGCACGGGCGCAGGGCGTCATCCACGCATGGCGTGGATCTACAGGATAGGGGCCTGCAGCCAGGCCAGCTTGCGTTCGCGCGGCTGCTGCTTGAGCTGCCATTCGGCGCGGGAAGCGGCCGAGCGGTCCGGGTATTCGCGCACGGCGAGGATGCGCAGCGGCGGCCGGGCCCGGGTGTAACGGGCGCCCTTGCCGGCCAGATGGGCGGCGAAACGGGCGGCCACGTCGGTGCTGATGCCGGCGTAATAGCTGCCGTCCCGGCATTCGAGCAGGTACAGGAACCACGGGGCGGAGGGACGGGCCATGGGGGGATTATGGCGTGCTGCACTGCAGCGGATATACTGCCGCCCGAATGCAGGAGAGAGGCGCCGCGCTGGCGCCCGCCGAAGGCGCAGGCTCCCATGATCGCTCAGGCCGGTGGGCTGGAATCCCACCAACCATGCATTCGACTCGCCGAGCTGGAGAGAGGTCACCGGGCACGCCCGGCACGATCCGCCGAAGGGGCACGCGGTTCATCCCGCTGAACTCTCAGGCAAAAGGACAGCGGGAGCGGCATCGGTCATCGTCATCCCGTCATTGCGCAGGCAGTGGCGGTATACGCGCATGGCCGGCCCCACCGCGCCCGGAGCCTGTCCCATGCTGCTGTCCATCATCTATCTCATCGCCATTTCCGCCGAAGCCATGACCGGTGCGCTGTCCGCCGGCCGCCGCCGCATGGACCTGTTCGGCGTGGTCATGATCGCCTGCGTCACCGCCCTCGGCGGCGGTTCGCTGCGCGACATCCTGCTCGGCCATTACCCGCTGGGCTGGGTGAAGCACCCCGAGTATCTGGGCTTCACCGTGTGCGCGGCGCTGATCGCCACCTGGGTGGCACGCTGGATGCACCATTTCCGCCGCACCTTCCTGGTGCTTGATGGCCTGGGCCTGATCGCCTTCACCCTGATCGGCTGCTCGATCGCACGCGAGGCCGGCCATGCGATGCCCATCGTGCTGATCGCCGGCATGCTCACCGGTGCCTTCGGCGGCGTGCTGCGCGACATCCTCTGCAACGAGGTGCCGCTGATCTTCCAGAAGGAGCTGTACGCGATCATCTCGCTGCTGACCGGCGCGGTGTATCTGTTGCTGCTGCGCTGGGGCGTGGCCGATGCCACGGCGATCCTGTGCTGCCTGGGCGGTGGCTTCGCGCTGCGCCTGCTGGCGATCCATTACCGCTGGGAAATGCCCAAGTTCGTGTACCACGACGAAGTGCATTGATTGCTTCCGCCGGGCGCGGCCCGGCGCTACCGATGACCATGCGCTCTTCGTAGCGTCGAGCTTGCTCGACGGCTCCTGGCTACGGCAGTCGAGCAAGCTCGACTCTACAAGAGCGGTCGAACATGACCTTGGTCACGCAGCATTCGTCGGTCTGATTGGCTACCATTGACGCCCCGTCGCCCGCGCGACGGCATCCAGCCACACCGCATCGCGGTCCCGCCAGACACTCCCCTCCCCCGTTGCCCGCTGCGCGTGATGCGCGACCGGGCGTACATGTCCCTGCGCGTGCGCAGGGCGCAGGATGCCCCATGTCCGCTGTTGAGCCGTCCCGTAGCACCCCGCCCCGTTCCCGCCGCTGGTGGGCGATTCCCGTCGTCATCATCGTGGCCGGTCTGGTGGCCTGGTGGGCATGGCCGCGCGCCGAAGCAACCGCGGCCGCAGGCCCGGGCAAGACCGTGCCAGTGCGCGTGGCCCGTGCCAGCGCCGAACCCCTGCAGCTGCGCCTGAAGGCCGTCGGCACCGTCACCCCGCTGCACAGCGTGGTGGTGCGCAGCCGCGTCGGTGGCGAGCTGCTGCGCCTGCACTTCCAGGAAGGCCAGCAGGTGAAGGCCGGCGACCTGCTCGCGCAGATCGACCCGCGCCCGTATGAGGTGAAACTGGCGCAGGCGCAGGGCGCCCAGCAGCAGAACCTGGCCGAACTCGAGAATGCCGAGCGCCAGCTGCAGCGCTACCGCGAACTGCAGAAGCAGAACTACGTGTCCGGGCAGGAACTGAGCGACCAGCAGAGCAAGGTGCGGCAGCTGCAGGGCCGTCGCATCAGCGACCAGGCCTCGGTGGACGAAGCGCGCCTGCAGCTGCAGTACACCCGCATCACCGCGCCGGTCAGCGGCCGCGTCGGCCTGCGCCGCCTCGATGTCGGCAACCTGGTGCACGCCAGCGATACCGAAGGCCTGGTGACGTTGGCGCAGACCGCGCCGATCAGCGTGCTGTTCACCGTGCCCGAACCGGAACTGCCTGCCCTGCTGGATGCCGTGCAGGCCCAGGCCGGTCTGCCGGTGGAAGCCTGGGACCGCAGTGAAAGCAAGGCGCTGGCGCAGGGCACGCTGTCCAGCGTCGACAACCGCATCGACACCGCCACCGGCACGCTGAAACTGCGCGCGCAGTTCGACAACGCGGGCTTGGCCCTGTTCCCCAACCAGTTCGTCAACGTGCGCCTGCAGCTGGGCGAACAGCCGGCGCTGCTGATTCCCGATGCCGCCGTGCAGTTCGGCAGCCAGGGCAACTACGTGCACATCGTCGACAAGGACAACAAGGCGCAGCGCCGCACCGTGGTGCTGGGCCCGGCCGATGAGGGCCGTGTGGCCGTGCGCTCCGGCCTGCAGGCCGGTGACCAGGTGGTGATCGAAGGCATCGATGGCCTGGAAGACGGCACCGCCGTGGAGATCGTGGCCGAACAGCCCGCTGCTGCAGCGAAGGCGGCCAAGGCCGGCGCATGAACCTGTCGCGCCCGTTCATCCTGCGCCCGGTCGCCACCACTCTGCTGATGGTGGCGCTGCTGCTGTCGGGCGTGCTGGCCTACCGCCTGCTGCCGGTGGCGGCGCTGCCGCAGGTCGATTACCCGATCATCCAGATCACCACGCTGTACCCGGGCGCCAGCCCGGAACTGACCACGCGCACCATCACCGCGCCACTGGAACGCCAGCTCGGTCAGATTCCCGGCCTGAAGCAGCTGTCGTCCACCAGTTCCGGCGGTGCCTCGGTCATCACCCTGCAGTTCGGCCTGGACGTGTCGCTGGGCGTGGCCGAGCAGGACGTGCAGGCGGCAATCAACGCCGCCGGCAGCTTCCTGCCCGGCGATCTGCCGGTGCCGCCGGTGTATCGCAAGGTCAACCCGGCCGATACGCCCATCCTCACCCTGGCGGTGACCTCGCAGGCGCTGGCGCTGCCGCAGGTGCACGACCTGGTGGATACGCGCATCGCCCAGCGCCTGGCGCAGCTGCCCGGCGTCGGCCTGGTCAGCCTGGCCGGTGGCCAGCGCCCTGCGGTGCGCATCCAGGTGAACCCGGCGGCGCTGGCCGCCAACGGCCTGGGTATGGACCACATCCGCACCGCGATTGCCGCGGCCAACGTCAACCTGCCCAAGGGCAGTTTCGATGGCCCTATCCGCGCGGTGATGCTCGATGCCAACGACCAGATGCGCAGCGTCGATGAGTACCGCGCGCTGGTGCTGGCCTGGCGCGAGGGCGCGCCGCTGCGCCTGGGCGACGTGGCGACCATCACCGATGGCGCCGAGAACCGCCAGCTGGCCGCCTGGAGCGGCACCACGCCGGCGGTGCTGGTGAACATCCAGCGCCAGCCCGGTGCGAACGTGATCGCCGTGGTCGAGCAGGTGCGCACGCTGCTGCCGCAGCTGCAGGCCTCGCTGCCGGCCGGCGTGCAGATGAACGTACTGAGCGACCGCACCGAATCGATCCGCGCCTCCGTGCGCGGCGTGCAGAAGGAACTGGTGCTGGCCATCGGCCTGGTGGTGCTGGTCACCTGGGTGTTCCTGCGCAACCTGCCGGCCACGCTCATTCCCAGCGTGGCGGTGCCGCTGTCACTGATCGGCACGTTCGCGGTGATGCTGCTGGCCGGCTATTCGCTCAACAACCTCACGCTGATGGCGCTGACCATCGCCACCGGCTTCGTGGTGGACGATGCCATCGTGATGCTGGAGAACATCGCCCGCCACCTGGAAGAAGGCGAGAGCCCGCGCGAGGCGGCGCTGAAGGGTGCGGCCGAGATCGGCTTCACCCTGGTCTCGCTGACGGTCTCGCTGATCGCGGTGCTGATCCCGCTGCTGTTCATGGCCGACCTGGTGGGCGCGCTGTTCCATGAGTTCGCGGTGACGCTGGCGGTGGCGATCGGCATCTCGCTGCTGGTGTCGCTCACTCTTACGCCGATGTTGTGTGCGCGGTTCCTCAAACCGCATGCGAAGGGGTCAGAGCCCCAAGGGGATCTGACCCCTCCGAAGCGCGATGTCTTCGACCGCATCATCGCCGTCTACGACCGTCAGCTGCACTGGGTACTGCAGCGCCAGCCGCTGATGCTGCTGGCCACCGTTGCCACGCTGGCGCTCACCGTGGCGTTGTATTTCGCCGTGCCCAAGGGCTTCTTCCCGGTGCAGGATGCAGGCCTGGTGCAGGGCATCAGCGAGGCCCCGCAGGCGATCTCGTTCCAGGCCATGCGCGAGCGCCAGCAGGCGCTGGCGGCGGCCATCGAAGCCGACGAGGCGGTGGCCAGCGTGTCGTCCTACATCGGCGTGGACGGCAACAACGCCACGCTCAACACCGGCCGCCTGCTGATCGAACTGAAGCCGCATGGCGACCGCGATGGCGCCGCCGTGGTGATGGAACGGCTGCAGCAGCGCGTATCGAAGATTCCCGGCATCACCCTCTACCTGCAGCCGGTGCAGGAGCTGGGCATCGAAGACCGCATCAGCCGCAACCAGTACCAGTTCACCCTGACCACGCCGGAACAGCAGATGCTGGAAACCTGGACGCCGAAATTGCTGCAGGCGCTGCGCCAGCAGCCGGCGCTGCGCGATGTGGCCAGCGACCTGCAGATGCAGGGCCGGCAGGCGCGGGTGAACATCGACCGCGATGCAGCCGCGCGCCTGAACGTGAGCGTGGAAGCCGTGGCCGATGCGCTGTACGACGCCTACGGGCAGCGCCAGATCTCCACCATCTTCACCCAGGCCAGCCAGTACCGCGTGGTGCTGGAAGCCGATCCGTCGCGCCAGCCCGGGCCCGATGCGATCAGCGGCCTGCGCGTGCGCAACAGCGACGGGCAGACCGTGCCGCTGGGCGCGGTGGCGCGGGTGGAACTGGGCCCGGCGGCCCTGCTGCGCAACCATGTCGGCCAGTTCCCGGCGGCCACGCTGTCGTTCAACCTGGCACCGGGCGCCTCGCTGGGTGAAGCCACTGCCGCCGTGGAAGCGGCGCGCACGCAGGTCGCGCTGCCCGACAGCATCGAACTGCGCCTGCAGGGTGCGGCGGCGGCGTTCAGCAGTTCGCTGTCGTCCACGCTGTGGCTGATCCTGGCCGCGGTGGTGGTGATGTACATCGTGCTGGGCGTGCTCTACGAGAGCTTCGTGCACCCGATCACCATCCTCTCCACCCTGCCCTCGGCCACGGTAGGTGCGCTGGCCGCGCTGTGGGTGAGCGGGCGCAGCCTCGACCTGATCGCGGTGATCGGCATCGTGCTGCTGATCGGCCTGGTGAAGAAGAACGCGATCATGATGATCGACTTCGCACTGGACGCGCAGCGCACGCGTGGCATGACCCCGCGCGAGGCGATCCACCAGGCGGCGCTGCTGCGCTTCCGGCCGATCCTGATGACCACGCTGGCCGCGTTGTTCGGCGCGGTGCCGCTGATGCTGGCCAGTGGTTCGGGCGCGGAACTGCGGCAGCCGCTGGGCTGGGTGATGGTCGGTGGCCTGCTGGTCAGCCAGGTGCTGACCCTGTTCACCACGCCGGTGATCTACCTGGCCTTCGACCGCCTGCAGCGCCGGCGCTCGGCCACCCTCGCCACGCCTGAAGAGGCGCGCGCATGAGCCCCATCGCACGCCTGGCCCAGGCCTGCGTGCAGCGACCGGTGGCGACGATCCTGCTGGCGGTGGCGCTGGTGCTGGCCGGCCTGCTGGCGCTGCGGCTGCTGCCGGTGGCACCGCTGCCACAGGTTGATTACCCGGCCATCGAAGTGAGCGCCAGCCTGCCCGGTGCCTCGCCCGAGTCGATGGCCGCCACCGTGGCCACGCCACTGGAACGCGCCCTCGGCAGCCTGCCCGGTATCTCGCGCATCGATTCGGCCAGCACCCAGGGCCAGACCTCGGTGGAGCTGAAGTTCGTGCTCGGCCGCGATATCGACGAGGCCGCGCGCGAGGTGCAGGCGGCGATCAATCTCGCACGCGGGCAGCTGCCCAGTGGCATGCCCGGCATGCCGCAGTACCGCAAGGTGAATCCCTCGCAGGC
>DOKO01000285.1:473-8987 GCA_003510825.1 Stenotrophomonas sp. | reverse complement strand
GCCCTGGTCCGTGCGGTCACCTCGCTGGCTGGCCTGAAGGGCGCCAACGAAGACCAGAACCACGGCATCCAGATCGCCCTGCGCGCGATGGAAGCCCCGCTGCGCGAAATCGTGGCCAACGCCGGTGAAGAACCGTCGGTCATCATCAACAAGGTCAAGGAAGGCACCGGCAGCTTCGGCTACAACGCCGCCACCGGCGAGTTCGGCGACATGCTGCAGTTCGGCATCCTGGACCCGACCAAGGTGACCCGTTCGGCGCTGCAGAACGCTGCCTCGATCGCTGGCCTGATGATCACCACCGAAGCCATGGTTGCCGAAGCTCCGAAGAAGGACGAGCCGGCCATGGGTGGCGCCGGTGGCATGGGCGGCATGGGTGGCATGGGCGGCATGGACTTCTAAGTCCACGCGTTCCCGACGTAATGAAAAACCCCGCCGGAAGGCGGGGTTTTTTTATGCCAGTAGATCCACGCCATGCGTGGACGAACCGCGCGCGGCATCAACCGCGCAAGGCGCGCCGATCCAGCCAGACCTTGGCGATGAAGAAGGTGGGCACGCCGCCATACAGCACGCCCTTCACCCAGGGCAGGCCCAGCTGGTAGGCAATCAATCCACCGGCGGCCATGCCGACCAAGCCGATGGCGGCCGCCCTGCGCTGGCGCTTCAGCTGCTGCATCTCCTCCTGCTGGCGCGCGGCGATCTCGTCACGCCGGTCGTCGGGCTGCATCACGGCGCTGGCAATGGCATCGGCTTGCGAAGGGGTCATGCGGGGTCCAGAGAGACGGGTGTCTGGTTCTTATACTGCGCCGCCCGCCAAGGTCGCGTAAACCCCGTGCCGCCTGGGTCCGGATCGTCCAATGATCATCCACGCCATGCGTGGATGAAGCACTACCGGCTTGGAATCCGCATTTACCCGGATTATGATTAGCCGCCTAATCATATCTATGGACGTAATGCTGGAAGCAAAACACAGCGCCCTCATCGACGAAGCCGCCCGTCGCGGCCACGCCAACCTGGCACAGCTGCGCCTGTGCTTCCAGCTGCTTTCCCTCTCCACCGCCATCGACCGCGACTGCGCCACTCGGCTTGCTCCACACGGCCTCAGCGAAGGCCGCTTCATTGTGCTGTTCCTGCTGCATGGCGCCGGCGGCACGCTGCCACCGCACGAGCTGGCCGAACGCGCAGGCGTCACCCGCGCCACCATCAGTGGCCTGCTGGACGGCCTGCAGCGCGAGGGCCTGCTGCAGCGCAGGCACGATGCCGAAGACGGCCGCCGCCTGCAGATCGTGCTGACCGCACGCGGCAAGCGCCTGGCCGAGGAACTGTTCAACCAGCATACGCAGTGGATCGGTGGGCTGTTCAATGGCCTGGATGCGGGCGAGCAAGCCCAGCTCTCGAAGCTGCTGACCAAGGTCTGGCAGCACACCGACAACGGCCGGGACGCGACACCGTGAGCCAGCCCATCAGCGCGGCGCGGCAGCACGAACTCGGCACCGGCCTGGTCGCCAGCACGCATCTGGCCGAGTGCCTAGCGGTGGACTTCGCAACGTTGCTGCAGACGGCTGCGGCGCTGCCAGACGCCGCCGTGCAGTGCATGCGCGATGCTGCCAGCAAGGGCATCACCCAGCGCATGGCCCTGGCGGCAACGCTGCTGCGCGAAGCGGGGCAGGGCGATGTCACTCACTGGCAGTCGCATCCCTCGGACACCGTGCGCGGTTGGGCGTGCTACCTCATCGGCAGTGATGCCACGTTGGGGCTCAGCGAAAAGCTGCAGGCGATGCAGCCACTGGCTGACGACCAACACTTCGGCGTGCGCGAATGGGCCTAGCTGGCGGTACGAGGCGACCTCGTAGCCGCACCGCTGCAGGCGCTGACGCTGCTGCTGCCGTGGACAAGCGCAGCCTCGCCCTACCTCCGTCGCTTCGCCTGTGAAGCGCTGCGCCCACGCGGCGTCTGGGCGACCCATATCGCGCTCTTCAGACAACAGCCGCAGCACGCACTGCCGCTGCTGGACGCCCTGGCCAACGACCCCGAGCGCTACGTGCAGGACTCGGTGGGCAACTGGCTCAACGATGCCAGCAAGACGCAACCCGAGTGGGTGCGCAACCTCTGCGCGCGCTGGCAACGCGAACACAGCAGCGCAGCAAACGCGTACATCCGCAAGCGCGCCCAACGCTCCCTCCGGTAACGCCGGCCATTAACCGGCAACGCCACCACGCCGGTAGCGCCGGGCCATGCCCGGCGGATGCTACAAACCCATCATCCCAAGGAAGGCCCCAATGCCCCACATCCTCATCGAGCACTACACCGCCACTCCCGCCTGGGCCGCACTCCCGCCCGAGCAACGCAACGCCTTCTTCGCCCGCATTGGCGCCGGCATGCAGCAGTTCGACGCGGCGCGCATCACGCCGCTGGCCATGGGCCGCATCGCCCATGATGTGCCGCATGGCAGCGCTGGACAGTTCTACGCCGTCTGGCAGTGCGCCAGCCGCTCCGACGCCGATGCACTGCTCGCCGGCATCAGCGCCACAGGCTGGCATGAGTACTTCACCACCACCAACACGGTAGGCGCCGTGGATGCGATGCCGCAGCACCTGCACGATCTGGCGACCCACGCGTAGATCCACGCCATGCGTGGATGAACCCCCACACGACCCGATAGCGCCGGGCCATGCCCGGCGGCTCCAGGTAGTGTGCAAGGGAGAAATCGAGAGGCTGGGAGCGAAGCTGCGAAGCTGCGAAGATGCCTGTGGCTGTTTCTCGATCGACATGTTGTCGTCTTCCGACAGAAGGATACCCAGATGCGCGAGATGCAAGTAACTGGCGTTGTGGTGGCTCTGGTTATGTCATGTGTATCGGGCGAGGCTGGCGCCTTGGATGTCTACTATGTAGACGGAGTCAACAAGCGTGATGGAATGACTGCGATGATCGATTTTGGAAGGAAGTTCCTGGTCATGTCCAGTGATTCGTTTGTTCTGGACGATTGCGGCGCTTTGAGGCCATCCAGGAACTGCATCAGTTCCAGATACTTCACTCTCTACCATGATCCCGGTGTGGATTTTTCTGTGGGCCGGAAATGGGTATACGGATCGGCAGGATTTAATATCGTCCGGGAGTGCGTATTCGATATTCCGGCTGGCAAGGTCAAAGGGTTCGATATTGAGTCCAGCCAGCACTACGGGACCTTCAATTTCTACGTGAGCTCGTCGCAGGATCTCCTGGGGTGGAAGTTGAATTACGGGAAGGGGGACGATCTATACCTGCGTGACGGCGTCAGGCTCGGCTCCTGCCATCAGCGACGGAGGTGAGATGTTGCCTGCCGAGGGCAAGCCTCTGTGAGGCATTTGCTGTTGAAGGCACTGGAGCGCGAATTTCAGACTTCTGTTACCCCGGGAGATGGCTTGTGAAAATTATTGTTTTTCTGGCCATGACATTGTCTTTAATGGGATGTGCGGCTGTGCGTGAATCTGATCGGTTCGTTGCCCCTCGTGGGAACGGCTCCGGAATGTCATCAATCGAAAGATTCGCGATTCACAATGAGCAGTGCATGACAAGCTGGCAGGCGTTATATGACGATTGGTTCGACAATGGCTTCAGGATTCCGGCCGATCTGAATGATGCTCAAAACTATCTGGCAGGAGATGACACCGTCCTTTCCCGGATATTCCGGGATGCGTGGCGCTTGCAGAAGCGTCGCGCGGACGATGTAGATCGCGTCGCTGCCTATGACGATGCCGCAATGCGCTCGGGTGCGATGCCTTCCGAATGTGCTTCTTTCATGTGGTTGCAGGGGTTCATCGCAAGTGATGAGGCGATCTATCGCGGCGATGCCAAGCAGGTGCTCGAAGAGCAGATGGGTGTGCATCCGGATGATCCAAGACGACTTGCTGTAATGGTCATGGATGTGTTGCTCACCCCGCCGCGAGTGGCGCAGACGAGATAGGTGTCAAAGAAGGCGTTTCGGTGCTGCCCGGCCTGGTCGTTGAAGCGCAGGGGAGCAGCAGGCACATGCGCCTGTCACCAATACGCGGTAAACATGACGGCTGCCCATGTCCACCCGCAGGGAAGTCGATCATGCAGAGCAAGCT
Organism: Stenotrophomonas sp.; assembly: GCA_003510825.1. GTDB lineage: Bacteria > Pseudomonadota > Gammaproteobacteria > Xanthomonadales > Xanthomonadaceae > Stenotrophomonas. The sequence goes on along the minus strand of DOKO01000285.1, from coordinate 4,902 downwards.
CCAGGTCACGCTGTACGGAACCCTTGGCGACAGCCCGGCACTGCAGTTGCCGGGGCTGGAAGGGCCGTCGGTCGCCATCCTGGAATCGACCCTGCGGCAGCTGGTGTCCGACCTTTACACCGCCCGCTCCCTGCTCAACCCCGAGCAGCTGGATGAGGCACAGAAGGAGCTGGACCGCGTGGTGGAGCGATGGGTGGACATCCACGAAGGCCTGCTGCTGGATGTGGAAGTGCACGGCAAGCGCTGAGGCGCGCCCGCCTGAACAGCTCCCGCAGTTGCCGATGAAACATTTTGCACTGCGCAAAAGCTGTGCTATCAATACACCCCATGAACGCAGTCCACGCCAACTTTTATTGGTATTACTTTCCGAAGCCCACGGCGGAGGAAGGACTGCGCTCACCCTGAAGAAACCTTCAGACGCATTCCCGAAAGCCGCCAGCGAACCTGGCGGCTTTTTTCATGTCGCCACGCTGGGGACCCCCAACGTTCCGGAGAACCCCCGCAATGCCCCCGCACACCGACGACCTTCGCATCCGCACCATCGAACCGCTGACACCGCCCGCCCAGCTGCTGGCGATGCTGCCCTGCGACGATGAAGCCTCCGACACCGTCAGCGCCTCGCGCGCGGCCCTGCACGAGATCCTGCATGGCCGTGACGACCGCCTGGCCGTCGTGGTGGGCCCGTGCTCGATCCACGATTCGCATGCGGCCATCGAATACGCCCAGCGCCTGAAGCCCCTGCGCGATGCGCTGGCCGGCGAACTGGAAATCGTCATGCGCGTGTACTTCGAAAAGCCGCGCACCACGGTGGGCTGGAAGGGCCTGATCAACGATCCGGACCTGGATGGCAGCTTCAAGATCGACAAGGGCCTGCGCATTGCCCGCGGCCTGCTGCGCGACATCAACAAGCTGGGCCTGCCGGCCGGCGTCGAGTTCCTCGATGTGATCTCGCCGCAGTACATCGCCGATCTGGTTGCCTGGGGCGCCATTGGCGCGCGCACCACCGAAAGCCAGGTGCACCGCGAACTGGCCTCGGGCCTTTCGTGCCCGGTCGGCTTCAAGAACGGCACCGACGGCAACGTCAAGATCGCGGCCGATGCAGTGGGCGCAGCGTCCAATCCGCACCACTTCCTGTCGGTCACCAAGCAGGGCGGCACCGCCATCGTGTCGACCACCGGCAACCCGGATTGCCATGTGATCCTGCGTGGCGGCAAGCAGCCGAACTACGATGCGGCCAGCGTCGGCGAGGCCTGCCAGGCACTGGCCAAGGCCAAGCTGCCGACGCGCCTGATGATCGATGCCAGCCACGCCAACAGCCTCAAGAACCCCGAAAACCAGCCGAAAGTGATCGAGGACATCGCCACCCAGCTGGAAGACGGCGAACAGCGCATCGTCGGCGTGATGGTGGAAAGCCATCTGGTCGGTGGCCGCCAGGAACTGGTCGAAGGCCAGCCGCTGGTCTACGGCCAGAGCATCACCGATGGCTGCATTGATTGGGACACCACCGTGGACGTGCTGGAGCGCCTGGCCGCTGCCGTGCGCGCCCGTCGTGAAGTAAAGGTGTCTGAAGCCGCTTGATCGCGGCACGTGTGTGGATGGCGGCCAGCGCCTGCGGGGGTGCGGCCGCGATCAGGGTCGGTCGGAGTTGGAGGCCGACCCGTCCGCACCGGCGATGCGCCTGGCGCTGCGTAAGTGCGACAGCGCCAGGTACATCGCCGGGGTGGTGATACCTTTCTTGTAGAGTCGAGCCATGCTCGACTGACGCAGTAGATCCACGCCACGCGTGGATATGGGCCACAATCCGGCAACCTGTCCCTTCGGCTGCCGCCATGAATGAACTGCTCATCCCTGACGCTGCACAACGCGACGAATCGTCCGTCGAGATGATCCGTGTGTGGATCGCCGAACGCGGGCTGCATGCTTCGTTGAAGGTGGGGCTGTACGAGGATCGTCCCGACATCCAGGAAGAACGTGCCTGGGGCCGGATCCTCGCCGATGTTGCCCAGCACGTGGCCGACGCGCTGGTGACCAGCAAGGGCATGGACCGGGACGTTGCCATCGCGGCCATCAAAGCGGCTTTCAATGAGGAGCTGCAGGCGCCATCCAGTGGCCGGTCCGGCGGGTTCGTCGTGCGCCACTGACAGTAGATCCACGCCATGCGTGGATGAGCCGCCCGCAGTCACCGCTTCGCGCGGATCCTCGCCAACGCCAGATACATCGCCGGCGTCGTGTACAGCGTCAGCCACTGGCTGACCAGCAACCCGCCCACAATCGCGATGCCCAGCGGCTGCCGCAGTTCCCAGCCCTCGCCATTGGCCAGCATCAGCGGCAGCGTGCCCAGCAGCGCCGCCAGCGAGGTCATCAGGATCGGCCGCAGGCGAAGCCGTGCTGCGTCCATCACCGCGTCGTGCGCGCTCAGGCCACGCCGCTCGCCGACCAGGGCGAAGTCCACCAGCAGGATGGTGTTCTTCATCACCACGCCCACCAGCAGGAACAAGCCAAGCAACGCGATCAGGTTCAGTTCGTTGCCGAACACCCACAGCGCCAGCAGCGCGCCGATGCCGGCCGAGGGCAGGGTGGACAGGATCACCAGCGGCTGCAGGAAGCTCTCGTACAGGATGCCCAGCACCAGGTAGACCGCCAGCGTGGCGCCCAGCACCAGCCACAGCTGTCGCGCGCGCAGGCTGTCCAGGCCACCGGCTTCACCGGACAGCTTGGCCTGCACGGTGCGCGGCAGCATCAGCTTGGCCATCGCGGCGTTGATCGCCTGCGTTGCCTGTTCCAGGCCGACACCCGGGGCCAGCGAGAACTGGATCCAGATCGAGGCGAACTGTTCGCTGTGGTAGATGCGGTCCGGCGCCATGCCGTAGCGCCAGCTGGCGATGGTCGACAGCGGAATGCGCTGGCCGCTGCCGTCCACTACCTGCAGGCGCGCCAGCGTGCCCGGGTCCTGGGTGTGCTTCGGGTCCAGCTCCATCACCACGCGGTACTGGTTGAGGCTGTCGTACAGGGTGGCGACCTGGCGCTGGCTGAAGGAGTTGTTGAGCATGTTGGCCACGGTCTTCAGGTCCACGCCATGGCGCGCGGCGGCCTCGCGGTCGATGTCCAGCACCACCTGGCGCATGCCGGCCTCGCCCTGCGCTTCCACGTCCACCAGCTCGGGCAGGGCGCGCAGCGCGGCGCCGACCTTCGGGGCCCACTCGCGCAGCGGCGCCATGTCCGCCGACAGCAGCTGGAACTCGTACTGGCCGCTGCTGCCGCCGCCTTCCAGGCGGATGTCCTGGTCGACCCACAGGTACAGGTTGCCGCCGGGCAGCTTGGGCAGGCGCGCGCGCAGGCGATCGATCACGTCCTGGCTGGACACCTTGCGCTCGGCCAGCGGCTTCATCTTGATCATGATGAAGGCGTTGTTGACCCCGTTGCTGCCACCGATATAGCCAATGATGTCCTCGATGGCCGGGTCGGACAGCAGCAGCTTGCGGTAAGCATCGATCTTCGGCTGCATGGCCTGGAACGAGAGGCCATCGTCGCCGCGGGCGAAGCCGCGCAGCTGCGCGGTGTCCTGCTTGGGCACCACGCCCTTGGGCACCTGCTGGAACAGCCAGGCGTTGAGCGCGATGACCGCCACGAAGGCCAGCAGCGGCCAGCGCAGCCGGCGCAGGCAGGCTTGCAGCGTGCGCAGGTAGGCCGCACGCACGCGCTCGAACAGCGCGTTGCTGCCACGCTGCCAGCGCGAGGCATGCTGCGCGTCATCGACGAACAGGCGCGCGCACAGCATCGGCACCAGGCTCAGAGCAACGACCACCGATACGCTCATCGCCGCCACCAGGGTCAGCGAGAACTCGCGGAACAGGCGCTCGACGAAGTCATCCAGGAACAGGATGGAGACGAATACCACCGCCAGCGCCACGTTCATCGACAGCAGGGTGGCGCCCACTTCGGCCGCGCCACGCACGGCGGCCTGCCAGCGGTCGGCGCCCAGCTCGCGATGGCGGGCGATGTTCTCCAGCACCACGATGGCATCGTCCACCACCAGCACCGCGGCCACGATCAGCGCCATCAGCGAAAGCGTGTTGAGCGAAAAGCCCATCAGCGCCACCAGCGCCAGCGTGCCGAACAGCACCACCGGGATGGCAACGCTGGGCACCAGCGCCGCGCGCCAGTGGCCAAGGAAGCCAAGCACCACCAGCACCACCAGGGCGATGGCCAGCACCAGGGTCAGTTCGGCTTCGTGCAGGGTCGCGCGGATGACCGGCGAGCGGTCCATCACCAGCCGCATGTCCACGCTGGGTGGCAGCAGCGCACGCAGCTGCGGCAGCTGCGCCTGGATGGCATCGACGGTAGCGATGATGTTCGCGCCGGGCTGGCGGCTGACAATCAGCAGCACCGCCGGGCGTTCGTTGTGGAAGCCGCTGGCGTAGCGGTCTTC
>DOKO01000285.1:0-280 GCA_003510825.1 Stenotrophomonas sp. | reverse complement strand
GCCGCTGGCGTAGCGGTCTTCCACGCCATCGGCCACCACCGCCACATCGCCCAGGCGCAGGGTGCGGTCGTCGCTCACCTTCAGCGCCAGCTCGCGGTACTGCGCGGCCTGGCGCAGCTGCAGCGGCGCTTCCAGCTGCCATTGCTGGCGCTCATCGCCCACCGCACCCAACGGGCGCACCGCGTTGGCGCGGCTGATGACCTCGGCCACGTCTTCCAGTGCCAGGCCGGCGTGGTTCAGCGCATTCGGGTCCAGCGATACGCGCACGGCCGGCAGCGCA
>DOKO01000099.1 GCA_003510825.1 Stenotrophomonas sp. | reverse complement strand
GCGGCTCGCGCAGCGCGGCCAGCATCGGCAGCATCTGGTCACCCAGCGGCAGTTCGCCCAGCGGCCACTGGCTGTGGCCGTCGGTCCAGGCCTGCTGCAGCCGCTGGTACTGGCCCGGCGGCACCGACAGGCGCGCGTAGCCGACCAGGTCATCCTCGACCAGGCGCTGGGCCATGGCCTGCACCGCCGCCACCGGCTCGGCCGCCGGCTTGGCCGGGTCGCTGCCGGATTGGCGGCACGCCGCCACCGCCAGCAGCACCATGGCTGCCAGCCCCCATCCACGCGCGGACCTTCCTCGCACTGCCAGGCTCATGCAATCGGACTCCCCGTACCGGCCCGCATCTTGCGGCCTGCAAGGTGACAGCGGCAAGCCGTGCGGTCACGGTTCCGCCAGGAAAGGGGGCCGATCGGCGGGGTCGGATCCCTTTCGCGCGCGAAAGGGCTCTGACCCCGGCGATAAAAAAAGAGCCCGGATCACAGGGATCGCAGGCTCTTCAAACCGGCGCGAGGCCGGTGGACAGTTGTGGCACATCTCCGGCCCAGGGACCGGATGGCGGCGATGCTACGCCGCCTCCGAAGTTAAGGCAATACGTCATGTAACATGACTTAAATATTTGATTTTGTTGAATCAATCCTTCTGCCAGACCGCTTCAATGAAATCTACGGCATGTTTTTCGGCGATTCGGGCATAAACGCCGGGGTAGCCGGGCCTCGCGCAGCCCTCACCCCAACTGACGATGCCGAACTGGGTCCAGCCCTCGCGCAGCTCCAGCAGCAGCGGGCCGCCGGAATCGCCCTGGCAGCTGTCCAGGCCCTCGCGCCCGGCACAGATGACCTTGCCCCGCGCGAGCTCGCCGGCGTAGGCCTGCTGGCACTCGGCAAACGGCACGAACGGCACCTGCACCGTCTGCAGTTGGGTGGGCGACGTATCGGCGCCCTCCTTGGTGGTGCCCCAGCCGATCACGGTGAAGTCGCGGCCCGGCTTGAGGTAGCTGGCGTCCGGGCGCAGCCGCAGCGCCACCGGCTGCGCGTCGGCCAGCGGGGCGTCCAGCTGGATCAGGGCGAGGTCGTGTTCCAGCGAACTGCCGCTGTTGAAGGCCGGATGCACATGGATGGCCTTGACGTTGGAGGCCCGCGGCGAGGCGTCGGTGGGCAGCGCGGTGAGGTTGCCGATGATGGCCAGGCCGGCGGGCGAATTGCCCTGCACGCAGTGCGCGGCGGTCAGCACCCACGACGGCGAGATGAGGGTGCCACCGCAGAAGTGGCGGTCGTGATCGGTGTCGCCGAAGGCCAGGCCCTGCAGGCTGACCATGAACGGGTACTGCCCCGGCTGGGCGTCCTCGCCGCCGATGATGCGCGGCGTTTCGCGCGGTTGCGGTGCGGCGAACGCGGGTGCTGCGAACGCCAGCAACAGGCCGGCAAGAACTGCAGAGGTGCTGCGATACATATCCGTGTACTCCCTCTTGGATGATTGGAACCGGCACGGCCGCGAGCGGCGCCGGTACATCGATTGGGAGGGAGGGACATCCGGATCCAGTGCGACCGCGCGCACGGTTCGTCGCTGCGGGGTCGACTGCGACAGCGCTGGACCCACAAATGCGAACGCCATCCCGCAAGGGGCGGGATGGCGTTCGGTATTGCGGTGTGACCGGCAGCGCCGGCAGGCTCAGCGTGCAGCCAGAGCCGACGCGATTTCCTGCTGGATGGCCCGCGCGGCCGCCTGCGGATCGGCGGCCAGGCGGATCGGACGACCGACCACGATGGCGTCGGCGCCGTCGGCGAAGGCTTGGGCCACGCCGACGGTACGCTTCTGGTCATCGCCGACCGGGCCACCCGGACGGATGCCCGGGCAGACGATCGAGAACCCGGCGCCGGTGGCGGCACGGATCGGGCCGGCTTCCTGGCCGGAGGCGATCACGCCATCAATGCCGGCGGCCTGGGCGGCCAGCGCGCGCTCGACCACCACGTCCACCGGCTCGCGGTCGATGCCCATCTGTGCCAGGTCCGGGCGCCCCATCGAGGTCAGCACGGTCACCGCCAGCAGGCGCATGTCGCTGCTGTTGGCGGCCGCGCAGGCCTCCATCATCGCCGGGTGCCAGCCATGGATCGTGGCGTAGCTGACCGGCCACTGCGACAGGCGCTTGATCACCGCCGCAGCGGTGGCCGGGATGTCGAAGAACTTCAGGTCGACGAACACGCGCTTGTCGCGGCGGGCCAGCTCGTCCAGCACCTGGAAGTACTCGCCGGAGGCGAGCAGTTCCATGCCGATCTTGTAGAACGCCACGCTGTCGCCCAGGCGATCGACCCACTCCAGCGCCTGCACGCGGTCAGGCACGTCCAGGGCGAAGATCAGCCGTTCGTCATCGCGCAGCGGCAGCGGTGCGCGGCTCACGGTGCGTAATCCAACGCAGCGCGCTTGGCGTCGTGGCGGGCCTGGCGCGACTGGGTGTAGTCGTTGTTGAACTGGGCCGGCTCGAAACCGCCGTAGGTCGGGTTCGGCAGCATCCACCAGCGCTCGCCGAACCAGTCGTGGTACTGCTGCAGCAGCGCATCGCGGCCTTCGTTGGTGTTGGCGGTCACTTCCACGAAGTCACCCATCTGGTCACCGAACTGCATCAGCACGCGGTACTGCTGCCCAGCCAGGCGGCGGCGGCAGTTCTTCTCGCTGCCGTTCTGCTCGCAGTCCTTGACCACGGTGCCCAGGCCGAGGAACACGCTGTCGTCGGCCACCGGCAGGCCCTGCTCGCGCAGGTTGGCCAGGGTCGCGTCCTTCAGGTGCACGGCGCGGTTGGAGATGTACAGCAGGGTCACGCCCTTGGCGTTGGCGGCCTTGGCGAAATCAACCACGCCGGGGATGGCCTTGGCCTTCTTCTCGGCCACCCACTGGTCCCAGGTCAGCTCGTCGTATTCCTTGCCGTCGCGCACCAGGCGCGCCTGGTAGGGCGAGTTGTCGAGCACGGTCTCATCCACGTCCAGCACCACGGCCGGCTTCAGGCCCTTGGCCGCGTTGCCGCGTTCTTCCGGCACCAGCGCGTCCCAGTGGGCTTCCTTCAGCGCGGCGTCCAGGTGGTCGGCGGCGGCGCGGTAGGTCTGTTCGGTGATCGCCTTGTACTCCTGCGCGCGCTGCATCCAC
>DOKO01000467.1:718-3570 GCA_003510825.1 Stenotrophomonas sp. | reverse complement strand
AAAAAGACACCGGTTACCTTGGCCGCCAGCGCACTGGCCAGTGCGGTGCTGCTGGCCCTGGCTGGCCCGGCTGCCGCCCAGGACGCTGCCGCGGCCAACCCCACCGAACTGGATGCGGTGACGGTGACCGGCTACCGCGCCAGCGTGGAGAAGGCGCTGGACATCAAGCGCTCGGAAAAGGGCATGGTCGATGCGGTGGTGGCCGAGGACATCGCCAACTTCCCCGATCTCAACCTGGCCGAATCGCTGCAGCGCATCCCTGGCGTCACCATCACCCGCGATGCCGGCGAAGGACGCAACATCTCCGTGCGCGGCCTCGGCCCGGATTTCACCCGCGTGCGCATCAACGGCCTGGAAGCGCTGACCACCGTCGGCGGTTCCGACCAGTCCGGCGGCACCAACCGCAGCCGTGGTTTCGACTTCAACGTGTTCGCCTCGGACCTGTTCTCGCAGCTGATCGTGCGCAAGACCGCCTCGGCCGACGTGGAAGAGGGTTCGCTGGGTGCCACCGTGGACCTGCGCACCGCGCGCCCGTTCGACTACGACGGCTTCACCTTCGCGGCGAGCGGGCAGGGCAGCTTCAATGATCTTTCCGAGAAGGCCAGCCCGCGTGCGGCCGCGCTGATCGCCGATACCTGGGCCGACGGGCGCTTCGGTGGCTTGCTGTCGGTGGCCTATTCCGAACGCCGCGTGCGCGAGGAAGGCAGCAACACCGGCCGCTGGTACAGCGCCAGCAGCAACGGTGGCTTCAGCCCCAGCTCGCCGTTCACCGCCGGCCTGGCCGATGGCGTGTGGCACCCGTACTTCCCGCGCTACACGCTGCTGGAGCACGACCAGAAGCGCCTGGGCGTGACCGCATCGCTGCAGTGGAAGCCGACCGACAACACCGAGTTCGCGCTGGACGCGCTGTATTCGAAGATCGATACCGTGCGCAGCGAGAAGTACATCGAGGCGATCTCGTTTGCCTACTCGGCGCAGAAGCAGAACATGGTGCTGCGCGACGGCTACATCGACCCCACCTCGGGCGCGCTGCTGTACGGCCTGTTCGATGGGGCCGGCGTGCGCTCCGAACAGCGCCGCGACGAATGGAATACCGCCTTCAAGCAGGTCTCGCTGAGTGGCGAACACCGCTTCAGCGATGCGTTCAAGGTCAACCTGCTGGCCGGCCATTCCAGCTCGAAGCACGCCAACCCGGTGCAGACCACGCTGATCATGGACAAGGCCAATGTGTCCGGCTACAGCTACGATTTCCGCGACAGCGTTACCCACCCGACCTTCAACTACGGCATCGACCCCACCGACACCAGCGGCTGGACCCTGGCCGAAGTGCGCCTGCGCCCGCAGTACGCCAGCAACAGCTTCGACAACGGCGCGCTGGATTTCACCTGGAACTTCGGCCCGTCGTTCACCCTGCGTGGCGGCCTGCTCGCCAAGGACTACACGTTCGACACCAGCGAGTACCGCCGGCAGAGCGAGACCGTGGTGCCGGCGTTCGCCGATGGCAGCTACACCGTGCCGGCGGCACTGGTCGATATCGCCCGCCTGGGCGGCGTGGCCGGTTCGCCCGATGCCTGGGCCGTGCCCGACCTGGCCGCGTTGTCGCAGCTGCTGGGCATCTACAGCGGGCAGGGCATCTACCAGCTGTACGAACGCAACGCGACCCGCCGCAGCGTGGAAGAGCGTGACCGCGGCGCGTGGCTGATGGGTGAGTTCGGCTTCGATGTCGGCAGCGTGCCGGTGTCGGGCAACGTGGGCGTGCGCCGGGTCAAGACCACCCAGTCCTCCACCGGTTATTCCACGGTGGATGGCGCGATGGTGCTGACCCATGTGTCGCGCGACTACACCGATACGCTGCCGTCGCTGAACCTGGTGGCCGAGCTGGCACCGGACCTGATGCTGCGCTTCGGTGCGGCCAAGGTGATGGCACGCCCCGGTCTGTCCTCGCTGACCCCGGGCACGACGCTGAGCCTGTCCAGCGGCCACCGCTACGTCAACGGCGGCAACCCGAACCTGGACCCGATCCGCGCACGCACGCTGGACCTGGGCGTGGAGTGGTACTTCCAGGACGGCGGCCTGCTCGGCCTGGCGCTGTTCCACAAGGACATCGAAAGCTTCGTGCAGGGCACCAGCACGGTCATGCCGTTCAGTGCCAGCGGCCTGCCGGCCAGCCTGCTCGATGGCACTGGCGTGTCGCCGAATGAAGACTTCACCTTCACCCGTCCGTTGAACACGCCCGGTGGCGACCTGAAGGGGGCCGAGTTCAACTACGTGCAGCCCTTCAGTTTCCTGCCGGGGCGCTGGAGCAACCTGGGCCTGCAGCTGAACTACACCTGGGTCGATTCGCAGATCCAGTACCTCACCTCCACCGGTGCGGCCTCGCTGAAGACCGACCTGACCGGCCTGTCGAAGAATTCGTACAACAGCACGCTGTTCTACGAAGGCGAGAAGCTGGGCGCGCGCGTGTCCTACACCCATCGCGACGGCTACTACACCCAGGTGCCGGCCAGCGTGCAGGGCTTCAGCTTCCACGGCATGGATGCGGTGGACACGGTGGATGCCTCGATCAGCTGGAAGATCGACGACCATCTGGAAGTCAGCCTGGAAGGTATCAACCTGACCAATGAAACCAGCAACGAGTGGGTGGGTACCTCGGCGTGGAAACTGCCGCTGACCTACACCCAGACCGGCCGCGAATTCCTGCTCGGCCTGCGCTACAAGTTCTGATCGTTGCCCCTGGATCGCGGCCGGCCTGCTGTGCCGGCCGCCCTTCGTCCCTCTTGCCCGCAGGACGCCGCATGCAGCAGCTACGCCGATTCTCCCTCCCCCTGGCCGGCCTGCTGGTGCTGGCCGCG
>DOKO01000467.1:0-427 GCA_003510825.1 Stenotrophomonas sp. | reverse complement strand
GGTGGTGGCCGCCGATGGCAGCGGTGACTACCGCAGCGTGCAGGCGGCCATCGATGCGGTGCCCGATGGCAACCGCACGCGCCAGGTCATCGTGCTGCGCGAAGGGCTGTACCGCGGCGTGGTGAAGGTGCCGAAGGAAAAGACCCGGGTGACGCTGCGCGGGGTTGGCGCCGGTGCGTCCATCCTCAGTTGGAACAACTACGCCGACCTGGTCGACCCGGCCACCGGCAAGGCGATGCGCACCAGTGGCTCGGCCACGGTGTACGTGTATGGCGATGAGTTCATCGCCGAAGACCTGACCATCGAGAACACCGCCGGCAACGTCGGCCAGGCACTGGCGCTGTATGCCGCACCGCCGCGCGGCGGCTTCCGCAACGTGCGCCTGCTCGGCAACCAGGACACGCTGTACACGCACGAAGGCAGCGTG
>DOKO01000443.1:404-2815 GCA_003510825.1 Stenotrophomonas sp. | reverse complement strand
GTGGTGCAGAACTCGCGCACGCTGGCGGTGCTGGGCATCCTCGCCGGCTTCATGGCGCCGCTGTGGCTGTCCACCGGCAGCGGCAACCACGTGGGCCTGTTCAGTTACTACGCGGTGCTCAATGCGGGCATCTTCGCCATCGCCTGGTTCCGCCCGTGGCGCGCACTCAACCTGCTGGGTTTCGCTTTCACCTTCGGCATCGGCACGTTCTGGGGCGTGCTGCAGTACCGCGCCGACAAGTTCGCCAGCACCGAGCCGTTCCTGCTGCTGTTCTTCGCGTTCTACCTGCTGATCCCGCTGCTGTACGCACGCCGCCAGCCGGCCGAGCGTCGCGACCTGGTCGATGGCAGCCTGGTGTTCGGCACGCCGCTGATCGCGTTCTCGCTGCAGGCCGGCATGCTGCACGAGCAGCCCATGACGCTGGCGCTGTGCGCATTGGGCCTGGCCGCGATCTATGCGGTGCTGGCACGCGCGCTGATCCATCGCGCCTCGTACAGCGTGCTGGCGCAGTCGCACGCGGTGCTGGCGGCGGGCTTTGCCACCCTGGCGGTGCCGCTGGCGCTGTCGGCGCGCGCCACCGGTGCGGTGTTTGCGCTGGAAGGCGCCGGCCTGGCCTGGCTGGGGCTGCGGCAGCAGCGCTGGCTGCCGCAGGTGGCGGCTGCGCTGCTGCAGCTTGGTGCCGCGTTCGCGTTCGTGGTCGGCGCCGATTACTGGCATGGCGACACGCGCTTCCTGCTCAACCCCACCGCCATCGGCGCGCTGCTGCTGGCCGTGGCCGGCTTCGCCAGTGCGTGGAGCTACCAGCGCCGCGCGTGGCATGACGTGGCCGTGGTCTATTACCTGTGGGGCCTGCTGTGGTGGCTGGGCGGGTTCGTCCATGAGATCGGCCGCTTCATCGAGCACGTGGCGCAGGCCGACGCGCTGCTGGTGCTGGCGGCGGTCACCGCCTGGCTGGCAGCCGAGGTGCAGCGTCGCCAGCCGGCACGCGCGCTCGGGGTCACCGCACTGTTGATGCTGGCCGCCGGCTTCCCGCTGGCGCTGCTGCAGAGCGATGCGCACCAGCAGCCGTTTGCCGGCTACGGCGCGCTGGGCTGGGCGGTGTTCGCGGTGCTGGGTGTGCGCACCCTGCTGTGCCTGCGCCAGGGCGGCGACGGCGTGGCCCGTATCGCCCAGTTCCTGTGGTGGCTGCTGTGGCCGTCGCTGCTGTCCCTGCTTGCGCTGTGGGGCGGCGGTACCGCGCACCTGGCCCAAGGCTGGAGCGCGCTGCTGGTGACCCTGCCGTGGCTGCTGCTGGCGGCGTTGTCGCTGTGGCGATGGACGTGGCTGCGCTGGCCGCTGGGGGATGCCTTCGATGCCGCGCGCGTGGCGCTGCAGAGCGTGGTGTTCGGCGTGCTGGCCTGCGCCTGGTGGATCGGCATCAGCTTGGCCGGCGATGCCACACCGCTGCCGTGGCTGCCGGTGCTGAACCCGGCCGAGCTGGCACAGTGGCTGAGCCTGCTGCTGGCCGCGCGCTGGCTGTTCGGCAGCCAGGCCCCGGCGCTGTTGCAGCGCCTGCGCGTGCCGCTGCTGGCGCTGGCGGGTTTCATCGCCCTGACCAGCACCGTGCTGCATGGTGTGCACCACTGGGGCGGTGTGCCCTGGGCGCCGTCGATGGCCCGCGAGAGCCTGGCCCAGACCAGCCTGACGGTGCTGTGGAGCGTGCTCGGCGTGATCGCCTGGGTCTGGGGCTCGCGCCGTGGCCAGCGCGTGCTGTGGATGGTCGGCGCCGTGCTGATGGCCGTGGTGCTGGCCAAGCTGGTGCTGATCGACCGCCAACACCTGGGCAACCTGCTGGGTATCGCATCGTTCATCGCCTACGGCCTGCTGTGCACGGTCGTGGGCTATCTGGCGCCGGCGCCCCCGGGCACCGCGCCGACCGTGGAGAACACGCAATGAAGAAGTGGAGCACCGCACTGCTGCCGATGTTGCTGGCGCTGGCCGGCGTCGCATCGGCGCAGGCCACCGATTACCGCGCGCACTACGCCGAGCAGTGGCCGTTGAGCCTCTCCAGTGCGCAGTCCGGCGCCTACCGCGTGGTGCTGGAACCGGCCATCTACCGCCGCGCCGGCAGCGCCGATCTCAGCGACCTGCAGGTGTTCAACGCGGCGGGCCAGGCGTTGCCCTCCGCGCTGCTGGCCCCGGACCAGCCGCTGGCGCAGCCGCCGGTGCAGCGCGAGCTGCCGTGGTTCGCGCTGCCGCCGTTGGCCGAAGCGCAGCGCAATGACCTGCAGCTGCTGACCGAGCGCGACACCGATGGCCGCGTGCGTCGGGTCGAAGCGCGCGTGGGCGGCGGTGCAGTGATGAACGGGCAGGGCGGCTGGCTGATCGATGCCAGCGTGCTGGGCCAGCAGCCGCTGGCCGCGCTGGTGCTG
>DOKO01000443.1:0-152 GCA_003510825.1 Stenotrophomonas sp. | reverse complement strand
GCTGGCCGCGCTGGTGCTGGACTGGGCCGACAGCGGGCAACCGCTGCAGGCGCAGGTGCAGCTGGATGCCAGCGACGACCTGCAGCACTGGCGCGCGGTCGCGCGCGATGTGCCGCTGGTGGACCTGCAGCGCGCCGGCAAGCGCCTGCTGC
>DOKO01000446.1 GCA_003510825.1 Stenotrophomonas sp. | reverse complement strand
CCGCTCTTCCGATCTCCTGCGCCTGCGGTTGCGGCCCAGGGCTGCGGGGATCCGCAGGCACAGCAGTGGTATGTGCCGGCGGCCGAGGTGCTGCTGCCGTCCCCCGGGGAACTGCCGCCTTTCCCTGATCTCGATACTTCACGCACGACCGGCTACGTGCGCCAGCTGCGCTGGGTCGAGGGGCTGCCCGAGCCCTCGTTCCGCTGCGGACTCCTGCCTGTGCAGGCCTACCGCTTTGCCTGGATTCCCTCGTTCTTCTCCGGCCTCACCGTACGCGCGCAGCGCAATGCGGAGGGCCAGGCATGGATCATTGCCCGTGGTGGCCCGGGGCTGGAGCCGCACCTGCAGCCACCGCCGCCACCAGGTGTTGAATACCCGGACGCCATACGCTGGTCGTGTCCGCCGCCGCGTGCGTTGAGCGAGCGCGAATGGGCATCCGTCGTTGCCGCGTTCGCCGCGATGCAGGGCGAAGACGAACGGTTCGGTCTGGATGGTTCGACGTGGGCGTTCGAGTCGCTGCGCGACGGCGAGCAGCGTCTGTTCACCCGGTGGGAACCCCGTGATCCGATGTTCCGCAATGCCGGGCGACTGATGACGGCGCTGGCCGGATGCACCGATGCCCTGCAGGCGCTGGGGTGAGTTGAGCAGCACTGGCGCCGCTCCTGCGCCTCTGCGATAGTCGCGCCGTCACCGCGTTCGCGGGACAGGGGGAGCCGGCACCATGCCGGCGCGACACACAGGGTTGCACATGGAATTGCACGATCCGTACCGGGCGCCGTCCACGACGGCGCCTCCGCCGCTGCCTGCTGCCCAGGGGCCGGTGGACATGACCGCCATCGCCTTCAACAGCGAGGGCCGTCAGCTCACGGCGGCCACCATCGCCGCAGGTTATTCCTCCTCGCTGGTCGTACGCCGCTGGCTCGCCACGATCATCGATTCCGTGGTGTTTGCGCTGATCTTCCTTGCTCCGGGTGTCCTGCTGCGCGAGACGCTGGTACAGACGTTGATGCCGTTGTTGCTGCTGCTGCTCGTCGCCTATTACCCCGTCATGGAAACCCAGCTGGGTGGCTCGCTGGGCAAGCTGGCCACCGGTACCCGCGTGGTGAACCTGCAGGGCGGCTGGCCCTCGTGGTGGCAGTCCATCATCCGCACGCTGATGCGCCTGATCGAGGTCAATCCGATGCTGATCGGTGGCATTCCCGCCGGCATCACCGCACTGGTGTCCAGGCACCACCAGCGCCTGGGCGACATGATGGCCCGCACCTACGTGCTGCATCGCGAGGACATCGAACGCGTGCGCCGGTCATCGCGCGGCATCGCCGCCGCGTGACGGTGCAGACCGCAACGCCCGCCTGAAGGACGCCGGCCGCGCGCCGGCACCACGACACCACGCCAGAAGGTTCGCACATGGACATGCACGACCCCTATCGCGCCCCGGCCCCAACGCCGGTGCCTCCGCCGCTGCTGCCTGCGGCAACGCGCAGTTTCGAAGTCTCCACCGCGGCGGTGTACTACTCGCCGTCGAGCATGAAGATCGCCGCGCTGTCGATGGCGTCGATGGGCCTGTATCCGATGTACTGGTTCTGGCAGAACTGGCGCGCGATCAAGCGCGAGACCGGTGGGACGCAGTGGCCGTGGGCGCGCGCGCTGTTCTCGCCGCTCTGGTCGTTCCTCTGCTTCAGCGACCTGCGTGACGTGGCGCAGTCGCGGCGTCGGCAGCTGGCCTTCGCCCCGGCGGTGCTGGGCGTGCTGTTCTTCGTGCTCAACCTCGCCGGTCGCCTGCCCAACGGCGCCGCCTTGATCGCGATCTTCGGCTTCGTGCCGCTGCTGCCGGTCAACAGCCTGCTGCGGCAGTACCACCATGATGAAAAAGTGGACATGCAGCGCATGGATCGCTTCGGTGTCTGGCACATCCTGCTGACCCTGGCCGGTGGCGCGGTGCTGCTGCTGGCCGTGCTGGGCTACGCGATGGGTGACGTGGATTGATGAAATCCAGTCATGACCGACTGCCATCCAGGTCGTTCAATCCAGCGGGGGTAGGGGCGTATCGTCGTCGTTCCCCCTCTGGAGCATGACGATGCAGACACGTGAACTCGGCCGCAGTGGCCTGAAGGTTTCCGCCCTTGGCCTGGGCTGCATGGGCCTGAGCCACAGCTATGGCCCGCCGGTCGAGCACGGCCAGGGCATCGCCCTGCTGCATGCCGCCGTCGAACGCGGCGTGACCTTTTTCGATACCGCCGAAGTCTATGGCCCGTACACCAATGAAGCACTGGTGGGCGAGGCACTGGCGCCGTACCGCGACAAGCTGGTGATCGCCACCAAGTTCGGCTTCAAGGACGCCCGCACCGATACCGGCCTGGACAGCCGCCCGGAAAACATCCGCGCGGTGGCCGAGGCCAGCCTCAAGCGCCTGCGCACCGACCACATCGATCTGTTCTACCAGCACCGCGTGGACCCGAACGTGCCGATCGAGGACGTGGCCGGCACCGTGCGCGACCTGATCGCCGAAGGCAAGGTCGGCCACTTCGGCCTGTCCGAGGCCAGTGCCGCGACGGTGCGCCGTGCGCATGCGGTGCAGCCGGTGGCCGCGGTGCAGAGCGAGTACTCGCTGTGGTGGCGCGAACCGGAGCGCGAACTGCTGCCGACCCTGCAGGAACTGGGCATCGGCTTCGTGCCGTTCAGTCCGCTCGGCCGCGGCTTCCTGACCGGCACCATCACCGCCGATACCACCTTCAGCGACAACGATTTCCGCAACAGCGTGCCGCGTTTCGAAGTGGAAGCGCGCCGTGCGAACCAGGCGCTGGTGGATCGCATCGGCACGATTGCCGCGGCCCGTGGCGCGACCCCGGCGCAGGTGGCACTGGCCTGGCTGCTGGCGCAGGCACCGTGGATCGTGCCGATTCCGGGTACCACCAAGGTCCATCGCCTGGAGGAAAACCTGGCCGCGACCGAACTGGTGCTGTCCACGGACGAGCTGCAGCGCATCGCCCAGGTGCTGGAAGAAGTGTCGATCGTCGGCGAGCGCTACAACGCGCAGCGCGCGGCGCAGGCCAAGGGCTGATCTGATCTTTGGTGGGTGCGGACCGTTGCTGGTGGGTGCGGATTGTTGGCGGTGGGTGCGGACCGTTGGTCCGCACTCCTTAATGTTCACCCCATCGGCCCGCGCAGCGCATCCAGCACCGTGCGCATGGCCACGCTGACATGGCGGCGCGACGGGTAGTAGGCGTAGTAGCCGTCGAACGACGGGCACCAGTCATCCAGCACCGACTGCAGGCGGCCCTGTTCCAGCAGCGCCAGCACCTGGTCCTCGGGCAGCCAGGCCAGGCCGCTGCCGGCCAGCGCGGCTTCGCGGGTCATGCCCATGGTGTTGAAGGTCCACTGGCCGCTGACGCGCACGCTCAGTTCGTTGCCATCCTGGCCGAAATCCCACGGCATCAGCCCGCCGTGGGTGGGCAGGCGCAGGGTGATGCAGTTGTGCGCCGCCAGCTCCTGCGGATGCCGCGGCGCGGTGTGCTGGCGGAAGTAGCTGGGCGCACCGACCACGCGCATGCGCAGCGGCGGGCTGATCGGCACCGCCACCATGTCGCGGGCCAGTCGTTCGCCGAGGCGGATGCCGATGTCATAGCGCTCGGCAACGATGTCGGCCAGTGCGTAGTCGGCGGTCAGTTCGACGTTCAGATCGGGGTACTGCTGCAGCAGCGGCGCCAGCCGTGGCCAGGCCAGGTATTCGGCGGCGTGGCCGGTGGCGTTGATGCGGATGGTGCCGGCGGGGCGCTCGCGGTATTCGGCCAGCGCGGCCAGTTCGTTCTCGATCTCAGCCAGGCGCGGGGCGAGGGTATCGAGCAGGCGGGCGCCGGCTTCGGTGGTGGACACGCTGCGGGTGGTGCGGGTGAGCAGGCGCACGCCGAGGCGTTCTTCCAGGCCGCGCATGGCGTGGCTGAGGGCGGATTGGGAGACGCCGAGCTGGGCGGCGGCCTTGGTGAAGCTGCCCTGGCGGGCAACGTGGACGAAGGCCTGCAGGTCGTTGAGGTTTTCGCGGGGCATGAGGGGATGATACGGCCGGGCTGCGCCCGGCACCTGCCGAAGCAACGTCAACGTCAACGTCAACGTCAACGTCAAATGCGTGCATTCCGTGGGATGGCGGG
>DOKO01000314.1 GCA_003510825.1 Stenotrophomonas sp. | reverse complement strand
TCGACCGGCGACGGCACTTCCAGGACGACCTTGTCGGTTTCCAGGTCAAGCAGGTTTTCGTCGCGCTTGACGGCGTCGCCCACCTTCTTGTGCCAGGTGGCGATGGTGCCGTCGGCGACGGATTCGGGCAGTACCGGGGCTTTGACTTCGGTGGCCATTGCGGGAGCTTCCTGGTTTGTCTTTTAAATAGGGGGAGGAATTATTCAGCGAACGTGTCGTTGAACGGGTTGACCAGCGCATCGGCGACCAGCTGCTGCTGTTCGCGGACGTGGTCAGCCATGTGACCGGCAGCCGGCGAAGCCGAACGTGCGCGACCGGCGTAGTGCAGGTTCTGGCCATCGGCCAGGCAGAACTGCAGGTGGTGGCGGATCTGGTACCACGCACCCTGGTTCTGCGGTTCTTCCTGCGTCCACACCACGTCGGTGGCCTTGCCGTACTTCTTCAGTTCGGCGGCCAGCAGCGCACGCGGGAACGGGTACAGCTGTTCCACGCGGATGATCGCCACGTCGTCCTGGCCACGCTTGGTCTGGTCTTCCAGCAGGTCGTAGTAGACCTTGCCCGAGCACAGCACCACGCGCTTGACCTTCTTGGCATCGGCATTGGCGTCGCCGATCAGGTGCTGGAACTCGCCATTGGCCAGCTCGTCCAGGGTCGACACGGCCAGCTTGTGGCGCAGCAGCGACTTGGGCGACATCACCACCAGCGGCTTGCGGGTG
This sequence comes from Stenotrophomonas sp., assembly GCA_003510825.1. Classification (GTDB taxonomy): domain Bacteria; phylum Pseudomonadota; class Gammaproteobacteria; order Xanthomonadales; family Xanthomonadaceae; genus Stenotrophomonas. The sequence continues at coordinate 5,335 of DOKO01000314.1, read as the reverse complement.
GTCAGGTGCAGCTGGCGGCGCAGCATGTGGAAGGCCTGTGCCGGGGTGGACGGAACCACGACCAGCATGTTTTCCAGCGCGCACAGCTGCAGGAAGCGCTCCAGGCGCGCCGAGCTGTGTTCCGGACCCTGGCCTTCATAACCGTGCGGCAGCAGCAGGGTCAGGCCGGTGATACGGCCCCACTTGGCTTCGCCGGCAGCGATGAACTGGTCGATCACCACCTGGGCGCCGTTGGCGAAGTCGCCGAACTGGCCTTCCCAGATGCACAGTGTGTTGGGATCGGTGGTCGAGAAACCGTACTCGTAGGCCATCACGGCTTCTTCGCTCAGCAGCGAATCGATGATGGTGGCCTTCTCCGGCGAATCCACCAGCTGCCGCAGCGGCAGGTAGTAGTTGTCGGTCTTCTGGTCGTGCAGGATCGCGTGGCGGTGGGTGAAGGTGCCGCGGCCGACGTCCTGGCCGACCAGGCGCAGGGCATTGCCCTCGTCCAGCAGGGTGGCGTAGGCCAGGTTCTCGGCAAAGCCCCAGTCGCCCGGGATCTCGCCGGCGGCCATCTTGCGGCGGTCGTCGTAGACCTTCGACACGCGCGAGTGCAGCTGCACTTCTTCCGGCACGGTGTTGATCAGCTTGGCCAGCTCGACCAGCTTGTCCTTGTCCACCTTGGTGGAGATCTCATCGGACAGCTTGCCTTCCAGCAGCTTCGGCCAATCGACGAACAGCGGGCTGGTCGGCGGGGTCTTCTCGACCTTGGCCAGTTCGGTGGTCACTTCGCCACCGTCCAGCTTGTCGCGGTACGCATCGACCATCGCCTTGCCGGCGCCGGCGGCGATCACGCCTGCCTTTTCCAGCTGCTCGGCGTACAGCTCGCGGGTGGTCGGGTGCTTGCGGATCACCTGGTACATCAGCGGCTGGGTGATCGCCGGTTCGTCGGCCTCGTTGTGGCCCCAACGGCGGTAGCACATCAGGTCGATGACCACGTCCTTGGCGAACTTCTGGCGGAACTCGAAGGCCAGCTGCGCGGCGAACACGACCGCTTCCGGATCATCGCCGTTCACGTGCAGCACCGGGGCGGCGATCATCTTCGCCACGTCGGTGGCATAGCGCGTGGAACGCGTATCCAGCGGGTTGGAGGTGGTGAAGCCGACCTGGTTGTTGACCACGATGTGCACGGTGCCGCCGACGGCGAAGCCGCGGGCCTGCGACATCTGGAACAGCTCCATGACCACGCCCTGGCCGGAGAAGGCCGCGTCGCCGTGGATGAGGATCGGCATGACCTGCTTGCGGGCGGTGTCCTTGCGGCGCTCCTGGCGCGAACGCACGGAACCGGCAACGACCGGGTCGGCGATTTCCAGGTGCGACGGGTTGAACGCCAGCGCCAGATGCACCGGGCCACCGTCGGTGGCCACGTCGGCCGAGAAGCCCATGTGGTACTTCACGTCACCGGCCGAGGCGTGCTCGTCGTGCTCGAACTTGCCTTCGAACTCGTCGAACAGCTTGCGCGGGTTCTTGCCGAGGGTGTTGACCAGCACGTTCAGGCGGCCACGGTGGGCCATGCCGACGACCACGTCCTTGACGCCATCCTTGCCGGCGCTGCGGATGATGGTGTCCATCATCGGGATCAGCGAGTCGCCGCCTTCCAGCGAGAAGCGCTTCTGGCCGACGTACTTGGTGTGCAGGTAACGCTCGAGGCCTTCGGCGGCGGTCAGGCGCTCCAGCGTGCGGCGCTGGGTGTCAGCGTCCAGCTGGTAGTTGCCACCGGCCAGTTCCAGCTTCTTGTAGATCCACTGGCGCTGCTCGACTTCGGCGATGTGCATGAACTCTGCACCGATCGAGCCGGTGTAGGTCGCCTTCAGGCGCGCGAGCAGGTCGCGCAGCTTCATGCGCGGCTGGCCGCCGACGCCGCCGGTGCTGAACTCGCTGTTGAGATCGCCGTCGGACAGGCTGTGGAACGGCAGGCCCAGGTCCGGGGTGTTGACCGGCGTGGTCAGGCCCAGCGGGTCCAGGCGCGCATCGAGATGGCCGCGCGAGCGGTAGGCAGTGATCAGACGACCGACATTGCGCTCACGCTCGTCGCCTGCACCCGTGCCGGTGCCGGCTTTCAGCGCATCCTTGGCCGCGTCCGCGATGTGGGAGATGACGGCCGAGTGCGGAATGTCGCCTGCTTCGCGGCCCTTGAAGCCGTCGAAGTAGGTTTTCCATTTGGGATCGACACTATCCGGGGAGACCAGGTACTGCTCGTACAGGTCCTCGACATAGGAGGCGTTGCCGCCGGCGAGTTGCGAAGATTGCGCAAACTGCTTCAGTTGATTGTCCACGATGGAGGGTGCTGATTCGCTTTGTGGGGTATGGCTTCAGAAGGACCCTGCAGGAAAATGAATAGCCCTGCACGGGCGCGTTCAAACGGCCAAATTGTACCCCCATCCGGACACGAAGGGGCACCGCCAGCGGCATTGCGCGTCCCCCGGTGTCGCTCCCAGACAGGTTTGTCCGGGACAGCGCGCTCAGATGCCGAGCGCGCGCAGTTCGCTGCGATCGCGCGAACGGTCCCAGACACGCTGCAATTGCTGCTCGAACGGCTGCGAACGTGCCGGCAGCGCGATACCGGCTTCGCCGTCCAGGCGATGGCCGATAAGACGAAAGTAGAAGTCGCCCGCGTCATTGACCAGGCAGGCCGAGGCCAGCGCACGGTCGATCGGATCGCTCACTTCGCGGAACTGGATCACACTGGGCAGGCGCTGGGCCAGGGCCAGCAGCGGGGAACCGGCAGCCGCAATCGCGGCCGCATCGTGCACGATCACCCGCAGCTGCTTGTCGTGGCGGGCGGTGACAAAACGGCGCAGGGCCGCCTGTACCGGCGGCGCATCCAGCAGGCCGGGGTCGAGCTGGCGGCTGTGCAGCCACAGCTGGCGGCGGGCGCGGTGGATGATGGCCGTGGTGATGGCCACCGCCTCGGCGCGGCTGTCGATGGCACTGGCCACGCCCAGCCGACGGCGCATCTGCTGGTGGCTGATGCCGGCCTCCTCGAACTCCTCGCCTTCCGGCAGGAAGCCCTGGCGGGCGTAGAAATCACGCGCCGGCAGCTGCGCGTGCAGGTGCACCTCGGCCAGGCCGAGCTGGCGACCGGCCTGCACCAGCGCCTCCAGCAGGGCCTCGCCGACGCCCTGGTTGCGCACGCTGGCCAGCACCGCCATGCGGCCGATGCGGCCATCGGGGGCCAGGCGGCCGGTGCCGACGGGCTGGCCGTCGGCGTCCAGGGCCAGCACGTGGGCACAGACCGGGTCCAGCGCATCACGCTCCAGTTCGGCGGCGATGCCCTGTTCCTGCACGAACACCCGCTGCCGCACGTCGTGGATGGCGACGTGGGCGTCGGCGTGGCTGACCTGCTGGACCCGGATCGTAGCCATGGCTCAGGCGCGACCGGTGTCGCTGTCGTCTTCGTCGTGGTCTTCGAAGTTGACGATGACCTCGATACCGTCGTCGTGGACGGTCACGGTGTGCACGTCGTCGGAGACCACTTCGTCGTCGAGCTCGGCCACCTGGTCGTGGCCCTCGACCACTTCGCCCAGCACCGCCGCGTCCTCGCCTTCGTCCTCGTCCTCGGCGTCAAACACCTCGTTCGGGTCGATCAGCTGGAACACGCCGCCGACCAGCAGCTGCTGCAGCACCGCGCGGCCCTTGTCGGACAGGCCACGGTAGGCCGCCGCATCGAGCTGTTCGGCACCGGCCAGGCGCTGCGCGTCCTTCACCGGCAGGGCGAAATCCTGGCCGCTGACATACAGGCTGGCGCCGCGCTTGGCCCGGCGCCAGGCCAGGCGCGCCCACGGGTGGCGCTGCAGCAGCAGGCCCGAGGCCAGGGCCTGGACCACTTCCTCCGGGGCCGGGGCGGCCTGGTGGGCCATCACTTCGCCCGCCGCACGGTAGGTGGTGATGAAGCGGCCGAACCAGTCACCCAGCTTGTCCGGGTCGTTCATGCGGATGGCGTTGAGCGCGGTGATCACCCGTGCCATCGCCACCGTGTCGATTTCGTTCGGGTCGGCCGGCACCTTCAGGTCGGGGTCCTGGTAGCGGATGTTCTCGTCGGCATCGGCGATGAGCGTGTCCAGGTAGTCGCTGATCAGCTCGGCCGAGGCCGGCGCGCGCATGCCGAAGGAGAAGGTCAGGCAGGGATCCTCGGCCACGCCGTGGTGCGGCACGTTCGGCGGCAGGTACAGCATGTCGCCCGGCGCCAGCACCCAGTCCTGGGTGGGCTTGAACACCTGCAGCAGCTTCAGTTCCACGTCCGGGCGGAAGCCCAGCGGCGGGCGCTTGCCCTTGATCGATTCGCTGGCATCGATCTGCCAGCGGCGGTGGCCGTGGGCCTGCAGCAGGAACACGTCGTACTGGTCGACGTGGGCGCCGACCGAGCCACCGGTGGCGGCAAAGCTGATCATCACGTCATCCATGCGCCAGCGCGGCAGGAAGCTGAAGTGCTCGATGAGGGCACGCACGTCCGGGTCCCACTTGTCGACGTCCTGCACCAGCAGGGTCCAGTCGTGGTCGGGCAGGGCGGGGAACACGTCTTCCTGGAACGGGCCGCTGCGCACGCGCCAGCCGTCCTGGGCCTTGTCGTGCTGGATCAGGCGCGCCAGCACGCCTTCTTCGCAGGCCAGCCCGGCCAGGTCTTCCGGCTGCACCGGGGTCTGGAAATCGGGGAAGGCGTTGCGGATCAGCAGCGGGCGCTTCTGCCAGAAGTCGCGCAGGAAGGTGGCCGGGGCCATGCCCAGCGGCTTGCCGGGGCGGGCGGTGACTTCGATGAGGGGGGCGGTGGACTTGCGGGCGGCCATGGGGGATTCCTTGCAGCGGAAAGCGGGAGGGGCGGCGTGGCGGGCCGCCTGAGATCTCCATTGTCCGCCGTTCGTGGGGATTGCGCACGTGCGCGGGATTGTCGCGGGGGTTCCGGCCAACGGCGGAGCCCCTCGTGGCGGTGTGGGTTCACAAGCAAAAGCCGCGCTTGGCCGGGCGGGTGGGCTGCGCGGGGGACGCCGTGAACCCATCCCTGGGGGCTTGGCCGCGGCATCCATGCCGCGGACACCCCGCCATCCGACACCTCCCCGCCTTCGACAGTTTCCCGGTGACGGCAGTAGATCCACGCCATGCGTGGATGGAATCTGTCAGATCGACGTGGGGTAGGGGTCAGATCCCTTTTCCTGCGGGGAGGGATCTGACCCCGGAACAGCCCGGAATGTTGCTTTTGCTTTTGCTCTTGCTCTTCTTTTTCTTTCCGTGGCGGGGGAGCCGCCGGAATGTGTCAGAGGCCGGGCGGGGCAGGGGCGCGGGACCGCAGGCGCCATGGATG
>DOKO01000167.1:491-4425 GCA_003510825.1 Stenotrophomonas sp. | reverse complement strand
GGCGCTGGGCCAGGGTCTGCAGCTGCACCGCACGGCCAGCGCCCTTGCGCGGCGCGTCGTTGAACAGCACCACTTCCACGGCGGCAACCGCGTCGGCGTAGTTGGCCAGCGCGCGCTCGGCACTGGCCGCATCGAGTGCGACCGTGCGCGCCTCGACCAGATCCGGCAGGGTTTCGGCCAGCTGCGCCCACGGCGCACGCACCGGCTCCAGCAGACGACCCAGCGGATGGCGCGAACGCTGCCCGGCCCAGCTGCGCAGCTCCTCGCCCCACCACGCCAGCTTGGCGTCGGCCGGCATCGGGTCGCCGCTGGTGTTGAGCATGTCGTCGAATTCCTGCAGCAGCGCGAACCACGCCACCGCGAGCTCGCGTTGCGATTCGGCCACGAACGGGGCGGCCACCGACCATTCCGGCCAACGGCTGCGCCACTTGTCGAGGAAACTGTCCAGCGCGGTACTGCTCACTACGTCATTCCTTACGGCTGGGCCGGGGCTGCCGGCCGGGTCGGCCAGAGACTGGCCAGTTGCAGAAGTTCGGCGTTTTCCACCAGCACGTCGGCCTGCCAGGCCAGCGGATCGTCGCTGTGCAGGCGGTAGCCCCACAGCGCCGCCACCGACGGCATGGCCGCCGCGCGTGCGGCGATGATGTCGCGCTCGTCGTCGCCCACGTACACGCAGTCTTCGGCGGCAACGCCAATGGCCTGCGCGGCGTGCAGCAGCGGCAGCGGATGCGGCTTGCGCTCGGCCAGGCTGTCACCGCCCACCAGCACCGCGCAGCGCTGCTGCCAGCCCTGCTGCGGCAGGATCAGGCGCGCCAGGTACTCCGGCTTGTTGGTGACGATGCCCCACACGGTGCCTGCGGCATCCAGCGCGGCGAGCATGCCGGCCACGCCGTCGAACAGCACCGCGTGCTGGCCGATCAGCGCTTCATAACGCTGCAGGAACTCGGGAATCAGCGCATCGCGGTCGGCCGCGTCCAGATCCGGGAAGGCGGCGGTCAACATCGCACGCGAGCCCTTGGACACCACCGGGCGCAGCAGCGCCGGATCGATCGGCGCACGGCCGCGCCTGGCCAGCATCGCATCGCAGGTGGCGACGAAATCCGGCGCACTGTCCAGCAGGGTGCCGTCCAGGTCGAACAGCACCGCCCGCGGGAAGCCGGCCGTGGTCATGCAGGCTTGACCGCGTAGGCCAGGTAGTTGATGTCGGTGCGGCTGCTCAGGCGGGCATGGTTGCGCCACGGCTCGTAGGCCATGCCGCTCACGTCCACCAGCTGCACGTCGGCCTCGCGCAGCCAGCGCGCCAGCTCGGCCGGCTTGATGAATTCCTGGTAGTGGTGGGTGCCCTTGGGCAGCAGCCGTGCCACGTACTCGGCGCCGACGATCGCCACCGCGAACGCAGCCGCGGTGCGGTTGATGGTCGACAGGAACAGGTGGCCACCGGGCTTCAGCAGGCGCTTGCAGGCCTCGATGATCGCGCCCGGGTCGGGCACGTGCTCGAGCATTTCCATGCAGGTGACCACGTCGAAGCTGCCCGGCTGCTCGGCGGCCAGGTCCTCGGCGGCCTGCACCCGATAGTCGACCTTGGCGCCGCTTTCCAGCGCATGCAGGCGCGCGACCTTGACCAGTTCCGGGGCCAGGTCAATCGCGGTGACGTCGGCACCGGCCTGGGCCAGCGCTTCGCTCAGCAGGCCGCCACCGCAGCCGATGTCGAGCACGCGCGCACCGCGCAGCGTCACGCGGTCGGCCACGTACTGCAGGCGCACCGGGTTCAGGGCGTGCAGCGGCTTCTGCGGGCCGTCAGCATCCCACCAGCGGTTGGCCAGTGCGGCGAACTTGTCCAGCTCGGCCTGATCGAAATTGGAGGAAGCGTGGGGGGCAGTCATGGGGGAGTCCTTGCAGCGCCTGGGTTCAGGCGCGGATATGACGGATGCGCTCGCGCCACTGGCGCGCGTTGGCGATGATGCCCGGCAGGTCCATGCCGACCAGCTCGCGCTGCACCAGCTTCGGCTTGCCGGCAATCCAGACGTCGCTGACCTGCTGGCGGCCGGTGGCATACACCAGCTGCGACAGCACGTTGTGCAGCGGCTGGGTTTCCAGCGCGGACAGGTCGACGCAGACCAGATCGGCCTGCTTGCCGACCTCGATCGAGCCGATGCGCTCGCCGAAGCCCAGCGCGCGGGCGCCGCCCAGGGTCGAGGCACGCAGCGTGGTGGCCGCGTCCAGCGCGGTCGCATCGTCGGCCACGGCCTTGGCCAGGATCGCCGCAGTGCGGTTCTCGCTGAACATGTCCAGGTCGTTGTTGCTGGCGCAGCCGTCGGTACCGATGGCGAGGTTGACGCCGGCGCGCTGCAGGGCGCAGGCCGGGCAGAAACCGGAGGCCAGCTTCAGGTTCGATTCCGGGCAATGCACCACGCTGACGCCGCGTTCGGCGCACAGGTGGATTTCCGCGTCGGTCAGCTGGGTCATGTGCACCGCGATCAGGCGGTCGTTGACCAGGCCGAGGCGATCCAGCCGCGCCAGCGGGCGCTGGCCGTGCAGCTTGATCGAATCGTTGATTTCCTGCGCGGTCTCGTGGGTGTGCAGGTGCACCTGCATGTCGAGCTGGTCGGAGAGCATCCGCACCCGCTCGAAGTTGGCATCGTTGACCGTGTACGGCGCATGCGGCGCGAACGCGGTGCCGATCAGCGGATCGGTGCGCCACTGGTCATGCAGTTCACCGGCCTTGGCGAAGTACTCGTCGTCGGTCTTGGCCCAGGCGGTGGGGAAATCGATGATGACCGCGCCGACCAGCGCGCGGAAACCGTGCTTCTTGTAGACCGCAGCCTGCACGTCGCCGAAGAAGTAGTTCTCGTTGGCGCAGGTGGTACCGCCGCGCAGCATCTCGGCGATGGCCAGGGTGGTGCCGTCGGCGACGAATTCCGGGCCGATCACCGCCGCTTCCACCGGCCAGATGTGCTGCTGCAGCCAGGTCATCAGCGGCAGGTCGTCGGCGACGCCGCGCAGCAGGGTCATCGGGTTGTGCGTGTGCGCGTTGACCAGGCCGGGCATCAGCGCCGCGTCGGGGCGGCTGACCACCTGGGTCGCGCGGAAGCGCGCGCGGGCCTCGGCACGCGGCAGGATGGCGACGATTTCGCTGCCACGCACGGCGACGGCATGGTCTTCCAGCACCACCGCATGCGGCTCGATCGGAACGACATAACCGGCTTCGATGAGCAGGTCGCAGGCTTCGGGGAGGTGCGGGCTATCGCTCATGCGGGCTCACTTGGCTGTGGGGGCGGCGAGATATTTCTGGGGGACGCGCCCCTGAGTCAGGGGCTGCCGCGAAGCGGCGGGGTCTGGAGACTCGTGAAGCGGGGCCCATGATCTGCCGAAGCAGATCATGGGAGCGCCAGCGCGAATGCGATGGCGCGTACCCGAGCATGGCTCGGCTCTACAGGTAATCCGGCTGCGCCGGATTACTTCACGCGCGCGGAGTATTCGCCCGAGCGGGTATCAACCTTGACGATTTCATCCTGGTTGACGAACAGCGGCACGCGGACCACGGCACCGGTTTCCAGGGTGGCCGGCTTGCCGCCGCCGCCCGAGGTGTCGCCACGGACGCCCGGATCGGTCTCGGTGATCTTCAGCTCGACGAAGTTCGGCGGCTGCACGAAGATCGGCGAACCGTTGAACAGGGTGACGATGCAGGACTCTTCGCCCTTCAGCCACTTCTCGGCGCCGCCCATGCCGGCCTTGTCGGCCTGGACCTGCTCGAAGGTTTCCGGGTCCATGAAGTGCCAGTACTCGCCGTCGCTGTACATGTAATCCATGTTGGTATCGACAACGTCGGCCACTTCCACGTCATCGGTGGCCTTCATGGTCATTTCCACGGTGCGGCCCGAGCGGATGAAGCGGTAGCGCACGCGGGTGAAAGCCTGGCCCTTGCCCGGCTTGA
>DOKO01000167.1:0-207 GCA_003510825.1 Stenotrophomonas sp. | reverse complement strand
GATCTTCATCCCGTTCTTGACATCGTTCATGCCCGCAGTGGCCATGCTCAAGCTCCTCAAATGGCGAAACCGCCGCGCGTGCGGCGAGCCGGTAGAATGGAAAACCCACCGGAACCCCGGTGGGCAACTGTTTATGCCCCCATGATAACCGCAGGCCCCCTCTCCATGCAGCTTTCCGCCTTCCCCCGGCCCCAGTCGCCAGGCGCG
>DOKO01000175.1 GCA_003510825.1 Stenotrophomonas sp. | reverse complement strand
TCGGCCACCATGCGCAGCGCCACCGCATCGCGCAGCAGCCCATCCAGCTGTTCCTCGGCCTCCTCGATGCGGCCCTGGAACGGTGCGGCCAGCGCCGCCTGCATGCGCGCGCGCGCATCCCAGTACGGGCGCTGGGCCTGCTCGGGGCGGTGCGCGGCGGCACCGGCGGCCACCATCGCCGCATCCAGGCGCAGCACGCGGCCCGGCATCAGCTTGTAGCAGCGCTGGTGGATGCTGTGCGGGGCCGGGATGTAATCCAGGCGCAGCAGCAGGGTCAGTGCATCACGATCAATGTCGTTGTCGAAGTCCGGGTGCTGCCACAGCGCCTTCAGCTCCGAACCGAACACCAGGGTGTCGCCGGCCCAGCCGTAGTACAGCGGCTTCTTGCCGACCCGGTCGCGTGCCAGCCACAGGCACTGCTCGTGGCGGTCCCACAGGGCGATGGCAAACATGCCGTTGGCGCGCTGCAGGGTGTCCTCGACGCCCCACTGCAGGATCGCGGCCAGCAGCACCTCGGTATCGGAATGGCCGCGGAACGCATGGCCCAGCGGCTCCAGCTCAGCGCGCAGCGCGGCGAAGTTGTACACCTCGCCGTTGTAGGCCATCACGTAACGGCCGTCGGCCGAGGCCATCGGCTGGTGGCCCAGCGGTGACAGGTCGAGGATGCTCAGGCGGCGATGGGCCAGGGCGATGCCGGCGCTGGCATCGACCCAGGTGCCGCCGTCATCCGGCCCGCGGTGGTGCAGCGCCTGCCCCATGGCCAGCGCCTGCGCCTGCAGCACCTCGTCCGGCGACTGCGGCGCCGGCAACAACATTCCCGCCAATCCACACATGCATCAGGGTTCCTGCGCCAGGTCGAGGGCGGCGCCAATCACCGCATTGTCGCTTGGAAGCCCGAACATTGCTGCCCCCGCCAGCGGCGTGTAGGTATCGGCGCCGCAGACCCGCCGCAGCGGCAGGTGGCCATGGCCGGCCTCGACCAGGGCGGTGACCACGCCCTCGCCCACCCCGCCGCTGTGCCGGCCCTCGTCCAGCACCAGCACCCGCCGCGCCGTGGCCGCCTGGGCGGCAATGAAACCGGCATCCAGCGGCACCAGCCAGCGCAGGTCCACCACCCGCACCTGCCAGCCGGTCTGCGCCTGGATGGCCGGCACCGCGCGCAGCGCCATCGGCACGCCATTGCCGTAGGTGAACACCACCAGGTCATCGGCCTCGGGCGCATAGACCCGGCCCTCGCCCAGCACCAGCGCCTGCCCTGCTGCCGGGTAGTCGAACAGCCACTGGCCATCGCCGGGCGCGTGCAGGTCCTTGCTCATGTACAGCGCGATCGGTTCCAGGAACACCGCCACCCGGCCGTCCACCCGGGCCAGCGCCGCCAGCGTGCGCAGCATCATCACCGCGTCGTCGCCGCGCGACGGGCAGCCCACCACCAGTCCGGGGATATCGCGCAGCGCGGTGATCGAGTTGTCGTTGTGGAAGTGGCCGCCGAAGCCCTTCTGGTAGCCCAGGCCGGCCACCCGCACCAGCATCGGGTTGCGGAACTGGTCGTTGGAGAAGAACTGCAGCGAACAGGCCTCGCCGCGCAGCTGGTCGATGGCGTTGTGCAGGTAGGCCAGGTACTGGATTTCCGGTATCGGCAGCAGGCCCATGTTGGCCAGGCCCTGGGCCATGCCCAGGATCATCGTCTCGTCCAGCAGGGTGTTGAACACCCGGCGCGGCCCGAAGCGGCGCAGCAGGTCTTTGCTGACGGTGTAGACGCCGCCCTTCTGCGCCACGTCCTCGCCGAACAGCAGCGCCTGCGGATACTTGCACAGCAGTTCCTGCAGGCCGTGGTTGATCTGCACGGCCAGGTGCCTCGGCGGCTGCCGCTCGGGCAGCGCGTCGGCTCCGCCGTACAGGGCCTCGCGCGCTTCGGCCGGTACCGGGCGCTGCGCTTCGGCCATCACCGCCGCCGGCGTGTACGGCGCCAGCGGTGCCACCACTTCGTCCAGCGACTGCAGCTTGGGGCGTCCTTCGGCGTCGGCCGCCGCCGAGAGGCAGCGCACGCGCAGGGTCTCGTAGGCGGCCTCGATGCCGGCGGCATCCATCCAGCCCGATTCCAGCGCGATCTGCGCCGACCGCAGCAACGGGTCCTGCGCCTCGGCCGCGCACAGGTCGGCCAGCGCGCGCCACTCCACTTCGAAATCGGTGCCGGCGTGGCCCATCAGCCGCGTGGTACGCAGGTGCAGGAACGTCGGCCGGCGGGTACGCCGGCAATGCTCCACCGCCGCCTGCACCTGGGCATGTCCTGCCGCCAGGTCCAGGCCATCGGCGTAGTAGTAGTCCAGCCCCGGCTGGCGGCTGAAGCGCTCGGCGATCCAGCCTTCCGGGGTCTTCACCGAAATACCCAGGCCGTTGTCCTCGCAGACGAACAGGATCGGCGCGGGCAGCTTCTGGTAGGCCGACCACATCGCCGTATTGAAGGCGGTCTGCGCGGTGGCATGGTTGGCCGAGGCATCGCCGAAGGAGCACAGCACGATGCTGTCGGCCGGGATCGGCAGCGGCTGGCCCAGGCGCTTGCCGCTTTCGATGGCCAGCGCCGTGCCCAGCGCCTTGGGCAGGTGCGAGGCGATGGTGGAGGTCTGCGGCAGCACCCACAGCGGGCGGCTGCCCCACACCTTGTGGCGGCCACCGCTGGCCGGGTCGTCGGCACTGGCGGCGAAGGACAGCGCCGCATCACGCAACGGGTCCAGGCCCGGCACCTGCCGCGCGCGCTCGGCCATGAAGGCGCCGGAGCGGTAGTGCAGGAAGGCTGGATCGGTATGCCGGCAGGCCCGCGCCAGCAGCGCGTTGCCTTCGTGGCCGGACGAGCCGATGGTGTAGAAGACCTTGTTCTGCACGCGCAGCACGCGCGCCATCAGGTCCAGCTGGCGACTGGCCAGCTGCGAATCGAACAGTTCGCCGAAGGCCGCTGCGGTCAGCGTGCTGCCCGGCAGGATCGGCGCATCCGGCGCCGGCTTCGGGCGCGCCAGCCCACGCCAGCCGCGCACTGCCTCGAGGAAATTGACGTCGCACACTTCGGCGCGGTTGAGCACGCGCATGCGTGCGGGGATCGGATCGGGAACCACAGCAAACATCGAACACCCTCCGTGTCGTTGTTGCATCAGCCCGGGCGCGGCCCGGCGGCTTCACCACCTTCAGGGAAACATGTTAAATGGAAGCGAGCCGCGAGACATCCATCCCCGGTAGCCGGGCGGCAGCCTGTGAGATCGAACCATGCATGTACGGTACTTCGCAGTCCCATTGCTGTTCGTATGCAGCACCGCGCTGGCCCGCGGCTACTCCGATGCGGAAAATGCGTCGATCTGGCAGGCGCGCCAGCTGGCTGCGCACTACGCCGACGCCAAGGCTTCTGCCAGCTGCCAGTGGACCCCTGCGGAACCACCGACGTTTGCAGATGACCTGACCCCGGCAACGGAGCTGCTCGACCCTGCGCTGTTCGCCCGCGTCGCCACCATGGTCCGGCAGGACCAGAATGCCATCGCCGCCTCTGACGCAGTGGTTGGCAGCCCCACCGCGCCGCTCGCCAGGCGCAGGCTGGACGAAGTCAATGCGCAGAACCTGGCCATCCTGCACCGCTACTTCCAGGACCACGACTTCCCGGCAACTCGAGCGATCGGTGACAACGGCATCAATGCCCTGCTCCTGCTGGTGGCGCATGCAGACACCGATCTGCACTTCCAGAAGAAGGTGCTGGAGAAAATGAAGGCGCAGGTCGAGAAAGGCGGCCTGCCGCCCTACCTGCCCGCGATACTGGAATCGATACGGCCACAGGTGGCGGCAGTCGATCCTGCGGGCGACCCGCAACCGAGCGCCACCTCGCTGGACGTGGGCACCGAGACACCGCGCCAGTGCTTCTACCGCAAGCGCCCCGGCTTCATTGAAGATCATCTGCGCTCCCACGTTTCCGTGATCCTTCAACGCGATCAAGGCAGCGACAGCTAGCGCCCTTCCAGCCGCGCACGCACCTCGGCCGTTACCGCCGGCATCGCCACGAAACGTGGCTGCTCGTGCACCCGCTGCAGCCAGGCGCGCACTTCCACGAACGGCTGCAGGTCGATGCCGCCGTCGGCAGCGACATCGGTGTAGGCGAACAGCGCGATGTCGGCGATGCCGTAGTCGCTGCCGGTGAACCACTGCGCCTGCCGCAGGTGCTGCTCCATCACCGACAGCGCCGTGGCCGCGCGCTCGTGCAGGCGCGGCAGTTCGGCACGGCGCGGGGAATCCAGTGCGGTCCAGCCACGGATGAAGCGCGCCACCGCCACGCAGGGTTCGTGGCTGTACTGTTCGAAGAACATCCAGCTCAGCGCCTGCGCGCGTTCCCAGCCATCGGTGGGCAGGTAGGGCGTGCCTTCGGCCAGCCAGAACAGGATCGCGTTGGATTCGGTCAGCACGCGGCCATCGTCGCGCACGATCAGCGGCACCTTCGCATTCGGGTTGAGGGCCAGGAATTCAGGCGAATGGGTCTGCCCATGCGCACTGTCCACTTCCACCCAGCGGTAGCGGCTGCCGAGCTGCTCCAGCAGCATCCGCACCTTGTGGCAGTTGCCCGACACCGACATGCCGTGCACCGTCAACGGAACGCGCTCTTCCACCATTGCCTGCTCCAGGACATCCCGGCCGACGGCCGGCTGCACGCAGTCTGGCAAGCACATCGGCCGATGCCAAGCGCGGGTGCAGCATCACCGCCGGCGTTGCTGCCATTGCGCGCGCGACTGCCCCCATATCTGCAGCGGAGGCCCCTCGTAGGGTGGCGGCAGCTGGCCCATGCGCAGCAGGCTGCTGCCCAGCTTGCGCGCCACCACCCTCGATTTTTCGTTGTCTTCGGCGATGGTGTGGATCACCTCGTCCCAGCCCAGCGTGTCGAACGCCCAATCAATGGCGGCCACCGCCGCTTCGGGGGCGTAGCCACGGCCCCAGCGCGCGCGGCAGATGCTCCAGCCGACCTCGGGCCCGGGCCAGCCCAGCGGCTGCCACGGGCCCATGCGGCCGACCCATTCGCCGGTGGCTTTCTCGATGACGCTGAACATCGAATAGCCGAACAGCTGCCAGGACCCGGCCAGGCTGCAGAAGCTGCGCCAGGCCACCGAAGGCAGCTGCACGCCGCCCAGGCTGCGCATCACTTCTTCATCGGCGCAGAACGCCAGGTAGGGCTCCAGGTCCTGCGCCTGCGGTGGGCGCAGGATCAGGCGCTCGGTTTCGATGCGCAGGTCGAAGATGCTCATGCAGGCTCCCGCCAGGTACCGTGGCCGCCCATCATCGCCGATCCCGCCATCGGATCCAGCACGCAAACAAAACGGGCCGGCAAAGGCCGGCCCGTCCGATACAGCGTTGCGTTGTCGCGTTACTGGCGGTTGGCCGCTGCGTCGCCGGCCGCGGCGGTCTGCGTGACCAGCTGGCCATCCACCACCGGCAGGCGGTCGCTGGCCGGCTTGTTGTCCATGCGCACGGTCTTCTCGGCGCCGTCATAGCGGTAGGTCACGTTGTAGCCCTTGACCACATCGTTGGTGCCCATGGCGATGCGCGTGCCCGGCTTGCTGGCCATGCGCATGGTGCCGGTGGTGCCGTCCTCGTTGCGGTAGGTCACGTTGTAACCGGTCACGCGGCTCGACTCGGAGGTCGCCGTTTCAGTGTGGCACTGGCGCTCGGTGCGGTTGACCACGCGGCCACCCACGTGGCGCTTGTCCACCTGGTTGCCGATGAAGCCACCGGCCACGGCGCCGGCTGCGGTGGCAGCCTTCCTGCCATTGCCGCCGCCCACCTGGTTGCCCAGCAGGCCACCGACCACGGCGCCGACCACGGTGCCACCGACGTTGCCATCACGCTCGGGCAGGCGCTCCTGCACCACGACGTCCTCGCAGACTTCATGCGGGGTCTGGGTGGTGGAGGTCTCGCGCACCGGCTCGGTGCCGATGACGGTCGCGTAGGCCTTCTGCTTCTCGGTCAGCGGATCGACCTTCAGCACGTCGGCGTATTCCAGGCCGCGCGGTGCCGAGGCATCGACCGCGTCGCCGCGCGCGCCATCATCGGCAGCGCTGCCATCGACCAGGCGCGACTCGGAAGGATTCGCGGCGCCCAGTGCATCCGGGGCCTTGTCACCACTCTTCATGAAGGCGGCGGTTGCGATGCCGCCCACCAGCAGCGCGCCTGCTGCGACCAGGACAGTTGTAGTTGTGCTTTTCATGACCTGCTCCCTGCGGACCGTCCGCAACGTTCTCGATGCAGATTGCAGCATGCACTGCCTGAACGGAATCTCCACAATTCGTACTCACGGCCGTAACCCATTCAGCATCGGGAAATGCAGGGCCCGTGGTAGCGTTTGCAGCACGCCCACGAGGAGCCCGCCATGGCCAACCCGATGCTGCTGCCGGTCCTGCAATGGGCACGCCGGCTGCGCTACCCCACCCTGTTCAAGCTGACCGCCGGCCTGTTCGCGCTGACGCTGTTCATCCCCGACCCGATCCCGTTCGTGGACGAACTGGTGCTGGGCCTGGGCACCCTGCTGCTGGCCAACTGGAAGAACCGCAGCGCGGCGACGCCGCCCCCCCTGGAACAGCGCTGAACATGCTGATCGACAGCCATTGCCACCTGGATGCCAGCGAGTTCGACCCCGACCGCACGGCGGTGATCGAGCGCGCCCGTGCGGCCGGCGTACAGGCCCAGGTCGTGCCGGCGGTAACCGCCGCCAGCTGGCCGAAGCTGCGCGAGGTCTGCCAGCAGGCACCGGGGCTGTACCCGGCCTACGGCCTGCACCCGATGTTCCTGGCCGACCACCGTCCCGAGCACCTGGGCCAGCTGCGCGAGTGGGTCGAGCGCGAGCGTCCCTGCGCGATCGGCGAGTGCGGCCTGGACTTCTTCGTCGAAGGACTGGATGCCGAAGCACAGCAGGACTATTTCATCGGCCAGCTGAAGCTGGCGCGCGACTTCGACCTGCCGGTGATCGTGCACGCACGCCGCGCGGTGGACGCGGTGATCGCCGCGATCCGCCGCATCGGCGGCCTGCGCGGCGTGGTCCATAGTTTTCCCGGCAGCCCGGAACAGGCCGCGCAGCTGGACAAGCTGGGCTTCCTGCTCGGCCTGGGTGGGCCGCTGACCTACGACCGCGCGCAGCGCCTGCAGCGGCTGGTGCGCGAGATGCCACTGGAGCAGCTGCTGCTGGAAACCGACGCGCCGGACCAGCCCGACGCGGGCATCCGCGGCCAGCGCAATGAACCGGCACGGCTGTCGGTGATCGCCCGCCACGTGGCCGCGCTGCGCGGTACCGACGTGGAGACCGTGGCAGCGGCCACCAGCGCGAACGCACGGCGGCTGTTCGCACTGCCGCCCACCTGATCGCCGTTTCGCCGGGCATGGCCCGGCGCTACCGTCAGGCCTTGACCTTCTTCGGCTCCAGCAGCATTTCCAGCGCCTTGCCGACCGCAGCGAACGCGAACGCGCCGGTGATGTGCGTGGCCGCACCCAGCCCGGCGCCGCAATCCAGCTTCAACGCGGCATCGGCGCCCAGGTTCGGGCGCAGGCCGCAGACGCTGCCATCGGCCTGCGGGTACTTCACGTTCTCCAGCGAATACACCGCCGGCACGCCGAAATAGCGCTTGGCGTTCTTCGGGAAGTTGAATTCGCTGCGCAGCTTCTTGCGGATCAGCGCCAGCATCGCGTCGTGCTCGGTACGCGAGACATCGCGGATGCGCACCAGGGTCGGGTCGGTACGGCCGCCGGCAGCCCCCACGGTCAGCAGCGGCAGCTTGCGGCGGCGGCACCAGGCGATGGTCTCCACCTTCACCCGGAAGCTGTCGCAGGCATCGATGACCAGGTCGAAGCCACGGTCCAGCAGTTCGGCCATGTTGCCGGTGGTCAGGAACGCCTGCACGGCATCGACGTCGATCTGCGGGTTGATCGCGCGGCAGCGCTCGGCCATCGCCTCGGACTTGTTGCGGCCGTAGTTGCCCTCCATCGCCGGCAGCTGCCGGTTGGTGTTGGACACGCAGATGTCATCGGCATCGATCAGGGTCAGGTGGCCGACCGCCGAACGGGCCAGCGCCTCCACCACCCACGAGCCGACGCCGCCCATGCCCACCACCGCCACGCGGCTGCCCTGCAGGCGCTCGAGCGCACCTACGCCATACAGCCGTTCGATGCCGGCGAAGCGTTGTTTGACCTGTTCGTTCATGCGGCTATTTTAACGTGCAGGCAACGGCGGCCATAGCGGGCCGCCATCGAACCCACCGTTGCACGCCCGCGCATCACCCATGGAGGAGCCCGCATGAACGCCAGCCCGTCCCGTCGTCCGTCCAGCGCCCAGCGCTATCTGTTCGTGCTCGTGCTCGGCCTGCTGATCGGCCTGGTCGCCACGGTCATGGTCGGCCGCGCCCTGCAGGCAGGCCGCGATCCCTTCCCGCACAGCCTGATGCACGTGATGCAGCGGCAGGCGGAGCTGCTGCAGCAGGCCCAGCAGCAGAACCGCTGCAGCCTGGCCGACAGCCAACCGCGCCTGCAGTCGCTGCGGCTGCTGTCCAACGACCTGGACCTGGCGTTTCCCAAGCTGAAGGACGACGCGCGCTTCCAGCAGCATGCCAGCCAGTACCGGGCGAACCTCAATGCGGCACTGGCCGCCCCACCCAGTGACTGCGCAGCGCTGGCCAAGGTGGTGCAGACCGTGCAGGACGACTGCCGGGCCTGCCACCAGGACTTCCGCTGATTCATCTTCCAGCCGGGGAAGGCTGGCGTGATTGGCACCTTGTTCACGTTGGAAAGTGGACGATTCGATCACCCTGCTGCATGACGCAGTACCACCCTTCCACCCGCCTTCACGGCCAGGAGACGCCCCATGAAGATCCAGCTCATCGCCGCCAGTGTCATTGCTACGCTCGCCCTGGCCGGCTGCGCCACCTCGCCCGGTTACGGCGGCGGTGGTTACAACAACGGTGGCTACAACAATGGTGGCTACGGCAACAACAACGGCTACAACCAGAACCGTTGCGCCGACTGCGGCATCGTGACCCGCATCAACACCGTGGCTTCTGGCCGTACCGCGCCCAGCGCGACAGGCGCCATCCTTGGCGGCATCGTCGGTGCCGTGGCCGGCCATGAGATCTCCGACCACACCGGCGGCAGCCGCGGCAACAAGAACGTCGCCGCCGCCGCAGGCGCGGTAGGTGGTGCCTTCGCCGGCAACCAGATCCAGAAGAACGTGACCAGCGATACCTACGACATCACCGTGCGCATGGACGATGGCCGCACCATCGTAGTCAACCAGCGCGACCTGGCTGGTATCCGCGAAAACACCTACGTCCGCGTCGTCAACGGCCGCGTCGTCCTGCGCTGATCCAGCAGCAGAAGGTGGCAATGAAAAAGGCCCGCTTGCGCGGGCCTTTTTCGTGCGATGCATTGCAGGCGGGTCGTCAGACCGGCTCTACGGCATCAGCCTGCAGGCCCTTCTGGCCCTGCACGACGGTGAAGGTGACCTTCTGGCCTTCCTTCAGGCTCTTGAAGCCCTGGGTCTGGATGGCACGGAAATGCACGAACACGTCTTCGCCGTTTTCACGGCTGATGAAGCCGAAGCCCTTTGCATCGTTGAACCACTTTACGGTACCGGTCTCGCGATCAGCCATCTCACTCACTCCCTGGTGACTCTCTTGTTGTTGGAAACGCCTGTTGGGCGGCTGACAAGCAAGGGGGAAGCGAGGTGCAACGATGCAGCGGATCGGTTAGATCTTGCTTCATCAGGCCACGATCCACGGTGACCTTGCCAAGCTCAGCGACTGCAACTTAACCCGAGCAAAACGAAAAAGCAACTGCCAAAATCTCAAAGTGTCAACCCCAAAAAGACAACCATACGGGACAGCATGGACCTCTCATTCATCTTGTATCTGCTAGCGGTCATTTTCGTCCTGATCGGCATCGCCGGAGTGATCCTGCCGGCCCTGCCCGGGGTGCCACTGGTGTTCGTCGGCCTGCTGCTAGCAGCATGGGCTGACGGCTTTGCCCATGTCGGCTGGCCCACGCTGGTGGCTCTCGGTGTCCTCACGGCGCTTTCCCTGGTGGCCGACGTGCTGTCCACGGTGGTGGGGGCGCAGCGGGTCGGGGCCAGTCGCAAGGCACTCTGGGGCACCTTCATCGGCAGCATCGTCGGCCTGTTCTTCATGCCCATCGGGCTGTTCGCCGGCCCGCTGCTGGGTGCCCTGCTGGGCGAGTACTGGCACACCCGCGAGCTGGGCCGTTCGACCAAGGTCGGCCTCGCCACGTGGCTGGGCATCCTGCTCGGGCTTGCGCTGAAGCTGGCCGTGGTGATCGCCATGCTGGGCCTGTTCGCCTTCGCCTGGTTCCTGTGAGGCCGCCACCTTCACGCCATGCGCACGCCCGCGCCGGGCATAAACCAAGGGGCTGGCCGTTGCCGCAGGCAGCCGCCACACTGTGTGTCTTCCCGTATTCATCCTTTGAAGGGCCTGCTGCAATGACCCTCCCCACGCTGCTCCCCCGCTTCGCGCCGCTGGCGCTGGCCCTGGCCAGTGCGCCGCTTGCCGCGCAGGAAATCGCGCCCACTCCAACCGCCACCCCGGCTGGCTGCGCCGCCGTTGACAGCGACGCCGCGCGCCTGGCCTGCTACGACCGCCTGTTCGGCCGCAACGCCCCCGCCACCGCCGAAGCGGACGCCGCGGCCCAGCAGGCCGCGCAGGCATTGCGTGAGCAGCGTCAGGCGTCGCGCCTGAGCCAAGGCGAAGAAAAGCTGCGCACCCGTGTCGGCGACATCTTCCGCCCGGCACCGGATGACAGCGTCCTGGCCAACGCCGGCCGGGGCTCGCTGCTCGACAGCCGCTGGGAACTGGCCGAGGACTCAAAGCTGGGCCCGTTCCAGCTGCGCGCCTACAAGCCGGTCTACCTGCTGCCCGCGTTCTGGACCAGCGACAAGAACCAGATGCCGCAGTCGCCCAACCCGGTCAACAGCGTGACCACCCCGCAGGTGCTGGACAGCACCGAGCTGAAGTTCCAGATCAGCTTCAAGACCAAGATCGCCGAGAACCTGTTCGGCGACAACGGCGACATCTGGGCCGGCTACACGCAGAGCTCGCGCTGGCAGGCCTACAACGCAGAGAACTCGCGCCCGTTCCGCGAAACCAACTACGAGCCGGAAGTGATGATGGTGTTCCGCAACGGCTACTCGATCGGTGGCTGGCGTGGGCGCATGACCGGGATCAGCCTCAACCACCAGTCCAACGGCCGCCCTGACCCGCTGTCGCGCAGCTGGAACCGGGTGATGCTCAACATCGGCCTGGACCGCGAGAACTGGGCGCTGGTGCTGCGCCCCTGGTACCGCATCCCGGAAAGTCGCAGCGATGACAACAATCCGGACATCGAGGACTACATGGGCCGCGGCGACGCGACCCTGATCTGGAACCGCAACGGCCATGAAATCGCGCTGATGGCGCGCCATTCGCTGCGCACCGGCGACCGTTCGCACGGCGCGCTGCAGCTCGATTACGGCTTCCCGATCAGCAACCTGCTGCGCGGCCACATCCAGGTGTTCGATGGCTACGGCGAAAGCATGATCGACTACAACCACAAGGCCACCTACGTGGGCGTGGGCGTATCGCTGCTGGAGTGGTTCTGATGACGGTGACGATCTGGCACAACCCGGCCTGCAGCAATTCGCGCGGCGCGCTGGCGCTGATCCGCGAGGCCGGGATCGAGCCGGTGGTGGTCGACTACCTGGGCACCCCGCCTGACGTGGCCACCCTGCGCCAGGTGCTGGCCGAATCAGGTCTTGCCGCCACCGACCTGGTGCGCAGCAAGGAGCCGCAGTTCGCCGAACTGGGCCTGGCCGGTGCCGATGAAACCACCCTGCTGGCCGCGATGGCCGAGCACCCGCGCCTGATCAACCGCCCGATCGTGCGCACCCCCAAGGGCACGCGCCTGTGCCGCCCGCCGGAAACCGTGCAGGAACTCCTGTAACCCGCTCCGCTCTGGTAGAGCCGAGCCATGCTCGGCTGCTGTTCGCGGGCACCCCATGAATGAAGCCGAGCATGGCTCGGCGCTACAGAACGGGTTACAGCCAGTCGGTGATGCCTTCGCGGCGGTAGGTCTCGGCGAACGATGGGCGTGCCTTCATCCGCTGCGCGTAGATCTTCAGCACTGGCAGGCTGTCGGTGGGCGTGGGCATGTTGCGCGACCAGCGCATCAGCATCACCAGCATGAAATCGACCACGCTGGGCGCCTCGCCCAGCACATACGGCCCCTGCGTCTGCAGGTGTGCGGCCATCTGCTGCCAGGCCGCTTCCAGGCGCTGGCGGGCCATCGCCTGGGTAGCGGCGACATTCGCTTCGCCGGCCGCTTCATGCGGGTAGAACCACGCGCGGTAGGCGGGCTGCAGGGTGTTGGCACACCAGAACATCCAGCGATACGCCTCGCCGCGTGCGGGCGTACCCGGTGCCGGCAGCAGGCCTGCTTCAGGATGGCGATCGGCCAGGTACAGGGCGATGGCGGCCGCCTCGGTCAGCACCTGGCCATCGATCATCAACGTCGGCACCACGCCTGCCGGGTTCAGCGCCAGGTACGGCGCGGCCTTGTGCTCGCGCTTGTCGAAATCCAGCAGCACCAGCTCATGCTCGATGCCCAGTTCGATCAGCAGCCAGTGCACCACCAGCGAGGCGGTGCTGACAGACCCATACAGCGTAGTGCGCATGCGACGACTCCGGTTGCGGGAAGCGCCGATTATGCGCCCAACGGCTCAGCCACCGCCGCAGGAGGCCATGCAGCTGTCTGCGTCCTGGCTGCAGCTGATCAGTGGCGACTGGTCCATGCAGGCCTGCGCCTGTGACATGCAGGAACGCCGCATCTCGTCATCCTTGATCCGGTCGCACTTGCTCGCCGCCTGCGCATCGCAGGTCGAACGCCGGTCCGAATCCGAACGGGCCAGGCAGGCATTGCGGTACTGCTGGCACGCCATCACGCATTGCGCGCTGGCGTTGTTGCCGGGTGCGCCGTCATACAGGTCACCGCCACTGCTGCAGGCAGCCAGCGCCAGCAGCAGGACCGTGCCTGCCAGGCAGTTCCAGGGGCGAAATCGCATGCATCAACCTCCGTGTCGAATGGACCAACACCATAGCAGCGCCGCCCTTGCCGCCTGCGTGAATGCCGCACCCTCAGTACACCGGAATCGCGGTTGGCGTGCGCTTCTGTACGGTGCGGCCGCCACACTCAAGCACGCATTGCTCGCGCGCCCGCGTGCACGGCGCGAAATTCGCCACGGGCGCCACGCAGGCCTGGTCGGCACCGCGCGCGCCTTCGCAGCGGTGGCGCTGGGCCGCATCGGCGATGCCATCGCATGCCCTGGCGATGTTTGCCTGCTGCCCGTCGCAGCTGCTGCTTTCCGAATCCGCGTGCAGCTGCGCCTGGGCAGTGCATTGCGCATGGGCCTGACCGCAGCTCGCGGCGCAGATCCGGCCGGCTTCCGTGGCCGGCTGTTCGATGTAATACCGTGGCACGCACCCGCCAAGCACCAGGCCGAGCACCATTGCCGCCACTGCTGCAGGCCATCGCTTCATCGCCACCTCCACTCCCTGGGGTTGCCCGCATCCTGCCAGCCGCCCCGTGGCGGAAGCGTTAAACGAAAAACGGCGCCCTGCGGCGCCGCTTTCCTGCAACCGGTGGGGATTACTCCACCACCACCGGAATCTTGCCGATGCGGGCCTGCCATTCGCGCGGGCCGGTCTTGTGCACCGATTCGCCGGTGGAATCGACTGCCACGGTCACCGGCATGTCCTGCACGGTGAACTCGTAGATCGCTTCCATGCCCAGGTCGGCGAAGCCGACGACCTTGGCCGCCTTGATCGCCTTGGACACCAGGTAGGCCGAACCACCGACGGCCATCAGGTAGGCCGACTTGTGCTTCTTGATCGCCTCGATGGCGGCCGGGCCGCGCTCGGCCTTGCCGACCATGCCCAGCAGGCCGGTCTGTGCCAGCACCTGCTCGGTGAACTTGTCCATGCGGGTGGCGGTGGTCGGGCCGGCCGGGCCCACCACTTCATCGCGCACCGGATCGACCGGGCCGACGTAGTAGATGAAACGACCCTTCAGGTCGACCGGCAGTTCCTCGCCCTTGTTGAGCATGTCGACCATGCGCTTGTGCGCGGCGTCGCGGCCGGTCAGCAGCTTGCCGTTGAGCAGCAGCGTCTGGCCCGGCTTCCAGTTGGCCACGTCTTCCGGGGTGATCGTGTCCAGGTCCACGCGGGTGCCCTTCGACGAGTCGTAGGTCAGCTTCGGCCAGTCTTCCAGCGACGGCGGATCCAGCATCACCGGGCCGCTGCCATCCAGGGTGAAGTGCGCATGGCGGGTAGCCGCGCAGTTCGGGATCATCGCCACCGGCAGGTTGGCCGCGTGGGTCGGGTAATCATTGATCTTGATGTCGAGCACGGTGGTCAGGCCACCCAGGCCCTGCGCGCCGATGCCCAGTGCGTTGACCTTCTCGTACAGCTCCAGGCGCAGCTCTTCGATGCGGTTGGATGCACCACGGGCCTGCAGATCGGTGATGTCGATCGGCTCCATCAGCGCTTCCTTGGCCAGCAGCATCGCCTTTTCAGCGGTGCCACCGATGCCGATGCCGAGCATGCCCGGCGGGCACCAGCCGGCGCCCATGGTCGGCACGGTCTTCAGCACCCAGTCGACGATGGAGTCGGACGGGTTGAGCATGGCGAACTTGGTCTTGGCTTCCGAACCACCACCCTTGGCGGCGACGATGACGTCGACGGTGTTGCCCGGCACCACCTTGACGTTGACCACGCCCGGGGTGTTGTCCTTGGTGTTGACGCGCTTGCCGGCCGGATCAGCCAGCACCGAAGCGCGCAGCTTGTTGTCCGGGTGCAGGTAGGCGCGGCGCACGCCTTCGTTGGCCATGTCTTCCACGCCCATGGTTGCGTCGTCCCAGCGCACGTCCATGCCGATTTCCAGGAACACGGTGACGATGCCGGTGTCCTGGCAGATCGGACGGTGGCCTTCGGCGCACATCCGCGAATTGATCAGGATCTGGGCCATCGCTTCCTTCGCGGCCGGCGACTCCTCGCGCTCGTAGGCGGCGGCGAGGTTCTTGATGTAGTCGACCGGGTGGTAGTACGAGATGTACTGCAGCGCGTCGGCGATGGACTGGATGAGGTCTTCCTGCTTGATCGATGTCACGGCTTGCTCGCTTGCTGAAGGCTGGCGGGGGTAATCCCCCATTTTACCCCCTCCCCCGCCTGCAGGGTCACAATCAATGGGGTCGGATCCCCTGCAAGGGGCTCTGACCCCACCCACCTGTCACGCTTCACCCCCTCCTGGCGTCCTGGTCGACATGAACACTGAATCCGCCTTCCAGACCCACCGCCCGCGCCTGATGGCGCTGGCCTACCGCCTGCTGGGCAGCCGCAGCGATGCCGAGGACGTGGTCCAGGATGCCTGGCTGCGCTGGTCCGGCGCCGATCCGGCCGCCGTGCGCGACCCCGAGGCCTGGCTGGTCACCACCACCACCCGGCTGGGCCTGGACCGGCTGCGTGCGGCCCGGCGCGAGCGGGTCCACTACGTCGGCCCGTGGCTGGCTGAACCGCTGGAGATCAGCCTGGCCGCAGAACCCGCCAGCGACCCGGCCGTGGCTCATGCCCGCGCAGACGAAGTGTCGGTGGCCTTCCTGACCCTGCTGGAGCAGCTTGGCCCTGAGGAACGCGCCGCCTTCCTGCTGAAGGAGGCCTTCGACCACGACTACCGGCAGATCGCCGCGCTGCTTGGTCTGAGCGAGGCCAACTGCCGCCAGCTGGTGCACCGGGCGAAACAGCGCCTGCAGGCCGGCCGGCCGCGCTTCAACGCCGATACCAGCCAGCACCGGCAGCTGCTGGCGCGCTTCATGGACGCCACCCAGCGTGGCGACAGCGAGGCCATCCAGGCGCTGCTGCATGCCAACGCGCTGCTGGTGTCCGACGGCGGCGGCGTGGTCACCGCGGCGGTGCGCCCGCTGCTGGGCGCCGAACGCATCGGCCGCCTGTTCTGGGCCATCGCGCGCCGCGGCCTGGGCCACACCGCGCAGCTGGGCTGGGTCAATGGCGAGCCGGCGATCCTGCGCTTCCTCGGCGACCAGCTGCACTCGGTGACCACCATCGAAGTGACCGAGGGCCGCATCGCCAACGTGTACAGCGTGCTCAATCCGGAAAAACTGCGCGGGCGTGTCACGAACGCGGACGGCACGGCGTCCTTGTAGTGAAAGACGGCCACCGTGGCCGTCGTGGAGCTGAAAATGTCTGACCATGCCTCTCCCCGCGTCCCCTATACCCGCCTGGCCGCCGATGCGTTCAAGGGCCTGCTGGCCACCAGCAAGGCAGTGCATGACAGTTCGATCGACCCGACGCTGATGGAACTGCTGTTCCTGCGCGTGTCCCAGCTCAACGGCTGCGGCTACTGCATGGACATGCACGGCACCGCGCTGCGCAAGGGCGGCATCGAGCCGCGCAAACTGGACACGCTGCCGGCCTGGCACGAAAGCCGCTTCTTCGATGCACGCGAGCGTGCCGCGCTGGGCTGGGCCGAGGCCCTGACCCGGCTGACCGAGGGCGCGCCGTCGCAGGCGGCGTTCGATGCACTGGCACCGCACTTCGATGAGAAGGGCATCAGTGACCTGAGCATGGGCATCGCAGTGATCAATGCCTGGAACCGGTTGGGTGCAGGGCTGCTGCCGCCGCTGCCGTAAAGCGGTAGCCAGAGCAGAGGCAACGTCAACAGCTGGCTTTCCGTGGGATGGCGGGGGCGGATCCCTTCGCATGGCGAAGGGCTCTGACCCCGAAGCGCGATGGTGGGGTCAGAGCCCTTTGCGCTGCAAAGGGATCTGACCCCCTCTCCACGCGTTACGCGCGCACAATGGCGGCATGCCTCCTGCCCCCGAGAAGAAACCCAGCCTGCGCCAGCGCTTCAAGGCGATGCGCAACCTGCCGCCGTTCCTGCGCCAGGTGTGGCAGACCAGCCCCGCGCTGACCCTCACCAGCCTCGGCCTGCGCCTGATCCGTGCACTGCTGCCGGTGGCGATGCTGTACGTGGGCAAGCTCATCATCGATACCGCGCTGCACCTGAGCCAGCACGGGGCCGGCTTCCCGCCACTGGGCGAGGCGCTTTCCAGTGGCCTGTTGAATCCGCTGCTGGGCCTGCTGGCGCTTGAATTCGGCCTGGCCATCGCCTCCGACCTGCTCGGCCGGCTGGTCAGCTATGCCGATGCGCTGCTGTCGGAACTGTTCGCCAACGCCACCAGCGTTCGCCTGATGGAACACGCTGCCACGCTGGACCTGGAGGACTTCGAAGACCCCGACCTGCAGGACAAGCTGGACCGCGCGCGGCGCCAGACCATGGGCCGGATGAACCTGATGAGCCAGCTGTTCGGCCAGGTGCAGGATGCGATCACCGTGGCCAGCCTGGCGGTCGGCCTGCTGGTCTATGCGCCGTGGCTGATCCTGCTGCTGGCGCTGGCGCTGGTGCCGGCCTTCATCGGCGAATCGCACTTCAATGCCGCCGGCTACAGCCTCAACTTCCTGTGGACGCCGGAGCGGCGCCAGCTGGACTACCTGCGCCAGCTCGGCGCCAGCGTGGAAACGGCCAAGGAAGTGAAGATCTTCAACCTGCACCGCTTCCTGGTGGAGCGCTACCGGCGGCTGTCGGCGGCACTGTTCCTGGCCAACCGGGCGCTGGCGCGGCGGCGCGCGTTCTGGGGCACGGTGCTGGCTGCGCTGGGCACGCTGGGTTACTACACCGCCTATGCCTATATCGCCTGGCGCACGGTGCGCGGCGATTTCTCGATCGGCGACCTGACCTTCCTCGCCGGCAGTTTCCTGCGCCTGCGTCAGCTGCTGGAGGGCCTGCTGATCGGCTTCTCGCAGGTGGCCAGCCGGGCGCTGTACCTGGACGACCTGTATTCGTTCTTCCAGATCGAACCGGAAATCCATTCGCGCGAGGGCGCGGTGGCCGTGCCGCGGCCGATCCAGCAGGGCTTCGTGTTCGAGAACGTCGGATTTCGTTATCCCGATGCCGAGCAGTGGGCGGTGCGCCATCTGGATTTCCAGCTGCAGGCCGGTGAGGTGCTGGCGCTGGTGGGCGAGAACGGTGCCGGCAAGACCACCCTCGTCAAGCTGCTGGCACGCCTGTACGAACCGGACGAAGGCCGCATCCTGCTCGATGGCCGCGACCTGCGCGACTACGACCTGGACGACCTGCGCGCCAACCTGGGCGTGATCTTCCAGGACTTCGTGCGCTACAACCTCACCGCCGGCGAGAACATCGGCGTTGGCCAGGTGGAGGCCATGGCCGACCAGGCGCGCATCGCCGATGCCGCGCGCCGGGGCATGGCCGAAGAAGTGATCGATACCCTGCCCGGCGGCTACGAGCAGCTGATCGGCCGCCGCTTCAAGCAGGGCGTGGACCTGTCCGGCGGGCAGTGGCAGAAGATCGCCATCGCCCGCGCGTGGATGCGCGATGCGCAGGTGATGATCCTCGACGAACCGACCGCCGCACTCGATGCCCGCGCCGAATTCGAGGTGTTCCAGCGCTTCCGCGAACTGGCCGACCGGCGCACC
Organism: Stenotrophomonas sp.; assembly: GCA_003510825.1. Lineage (GTDB taxonomy): Bacteria > Pseudomonadota > Gammaproteobacteria > Xanthomonadales > Xanthomonadaceae > Stenotrophomonas. The sequence continues at coordinate 928 of DOKO01000175.1, read as the reverse complement.
GCCGTGCTGATCTCGCACCGTTTTTCTTCGGTGCGCATGGCCGACCGCATCCTGGTGCTGGCCGAGGGCCGGCTGGAGGCCAGCGGTACCCACGACGAGCTGATGGCCCAGGGCGGGCGCTACGCCGAGCTGTTCGAGCTGCAGGCCGCCGGGTATCGCTGACCGGCCCTGAGAACGCCTCTCGTTCCGGATAATGAGAACCCCTCTCATTTGAGGTAGAATGGCGGGGACGAATCCATTGCCTGAATGTGCCCCCATGTCTTCCGCTTTCGGCGCCGAAACGGTGCTTGAGGTCCGCCACTGGACCGATGCCTACTTCAGTTTCACCCTCACCCGCGACAGCGGCTTCCGTTTCGAGAACGGCCAGTTCGTGATGATCGGCCTTGAGACCGAGGCGCGGCCGCTGCTGCGCGCGTACTCCATCGCCAGCGCCAACTGGGAAGAACACCTGGAGTTCTTCAGCATCAAGGTGCAGGACGGCCCGCTGACCTCGCGCCTGCAGCACATCAAGCCGGGCGACAAGGTACTGGTCGGCAAGAAGCCCACCGGCACCCTGCTGATCAGCGACCTGCATCCGGGCAAGAACCTGTACCTGCTGGGTACCGGCACCGGCATGGCGCCGTGGCTGTCGGTCATCAAGGACCCGGAAACCTACGAGCGCTTCGAGAAGGTGATCCTCTGCCACGGCGTGCGCTACGAGAAGGACCTGGCCTACCGCGATTACTTCGAGAAGGAGCTGCGTGAGCACGAGTTCCTCGGCGAGATGATCGGCGACAAGCTGCTGTACTACCCGGCCGTCACCCGCGAGCCGTTCGCCAACCAGGGCCGCCTGACCCAGCTGATGGAAAGCGGCGAGATGCAGCGCACCCTGGGCCTGCCGGAACTGAACCCGGAGAACGACCGCGCGATGATCTGCGGCAGCCCGCAG
>DOKO01000173.1 GCA_003510825.1 Stenotrophomonas sp. | reverse complement strand
TCCACGCCATGCGTGGATAGGGCAAAAGTGCGCCGCCGACCCAGGTCGGCGGCTACCCGCTCATCGGTGCCGCTTGGTTACGGGTGGACCGGCAGGGCAACCGGACGCAGCGGCGCGGCATCGCCGCCGCGGATCTTCAAGGGGCCGCCGATGAAGGCGAACTCGTAGACCTTGTCGCGGGCCAGTTCGTCCAGCGCCACCAGTTCGATGATCGGCGCGCCCTGCTGGGCCAGCAGGTAGGTGTGCAGTGGCACGTAATCGTCGGACACCTCCGAGGGGAAGGTCTCGAAGCTGAGGTTGTCGGCACCGACGATCATCGCGCCGCTGTCTTCGACCAGGAAGCGCGCCGCGTCCAGGCCCATGCCCGGCGGGTTGGCCATGTACGCCTTCGGCTGTTCGAACAGGCGCATGCGGCCGGTGCGGATCAGCACGATGTCCCCCTGCTGCAGCTTCACCTTCTGGCGCGCCAGCGCATCTTTCAGGTCCTGGCGGGTGACCCGGTAGCTGTCCGGCAGCATGTCCATGCCCTTGGCCCCGGCCACGTCGATCAGCACGCCACGCGCGATCAGCGGCGGGAACGTCTCGATGCCGGTGACGTTCCAGCCACGGTCGCCGAGATGCTGGTCGGCCTCGAAGCCGTTCCAGATCTTGCCGTGGATGCCGAAGTGGTTCAACGCATCGATGTGGGTGCCCGTGTGGCTGTACATCGAGAACGCGGTGCCGGTGTAGCTGCGGGTGAGGTTCATGGTCTCGCCCACGCCCATCGGGTCGTCCAGCACCGTGCCGCGCGGGGTATGGGTCATCCAGAACTGGTAGTGCGGGTCACCGGCGTCCTGCCAGCTGGGCATGCCGACGTAGTACTCGGTCGCCAGGTCATAGGCCTTGCCGCCGCTGACCCGCGACAGGATCGCCGCGCGCGAAGCCTCGGTGATCAGGTTGAGGCGGCCGATCTCATCCTCCGGCCCCCAGGGGCTGGTACCGACCTGCTGGCCGGAGGGAACGCGTTCATGCGCATGCGCGGTGGTGGAGGCGGCGGTGCCGGCCAGCAGCAGGGCCAGCGTGGTGGCCAGGGTACGTGGGGTCATGGGGAATCTCCTTGCTGGGTGGAGGAAGGTGCGGCTCAGGCCGCGACCAGAGGGGCCAGGGCCTGGCGCAGTTGCGGCAATGGCAGGGTCTGCAGGCGCAGGCCGTTGCTGCCGATCACGGTGGGAATGGAACGGATGCCGAGGGCCGCTGCTTCGCTGCGGTCGGTCTGCACGCGCTGGCGGACTTCGTCGCTGCGCATGTGGCCAGCGAAGGCACCGCGCGGGTGGCCCAGCGATTCGGCGATATCCAGCAGCACCTCGGCATCGCCGATGTTGCGGTTCTGGTGCAGGTGCGCCCACTGCACGGCATCGAACATCGCGCCATGGGCCTCATTGCCGCCCAGCAGCCCTGCGGCCTGGCAGGCCAGTGCGCCGAGCCAGCCGGAGGGATATTCGAAATGCTGTGCGCGCATGCCTTCGATATCGATGCGCGCGCGGTCTTCATGCGCGGCGCAGTCGGTCCAGTGGCGCAGGATGATTGCCTTGGCGCGCTGCATCGAGCCGAACACCTCGACCATCTGCGCGCGCGAGTCCTGCAGCACGAAGCTGCGATGGCGCACCTGGATGCCGAGCTCGGCCGAAACCTGGTGAAGGCGCGGGGCCAGCACGAAGCACCAGCCGCAGACCACGTCGTGGAAGAAATCGACCACCGGCGCTGCGGTGGTGGGGGAAGGAACGGAAGACATCTGCCTGCCATCGATGAGAGGGGAGGCGGCAGAGTAGGCAGCGCGGCATGGCCGAAACAGCACGCCGCGGGCAGCTCAGTTTTCGCTGGTGGTTACGAATCCAGTCCGGGGCAGCCAGGCAGCTCGGCGTGCAGGAAATCGATGAAGGCACGCACCTTGGGCTGCAGGTGGCGCGACGTGGGGTAGACCGCATGCACGAAGCGCGGCGGATACCGGTGGTCGGGCAGCACCTGCTGCAGTTCGCCACGGGCCAGTGCCGGCGCCGCCAGGAACGAGGGCAGGGCGCCGATGCCCATGCCGGCCACCAGCAGGTCGCGCAGCATCAGGCTGTTGTTGGCGGTGACGCGCGCCGGCAGGGTGATCGTCACCTGGCCATCAGGGCCAAGCAGCGGCCAGCTGCCGGGTGAGTCGGACAGGCTGTAGGCCAATACGCTGTGCGCCTGCAGGTCATCCACCGCCGCGGGTGCAGGGTGCTGCTGCAGGTAGGATGGCGCCGCGCACAGCACCTGCTGCAGCGAGGCCAGGCGCCGTGCCACCAGCCGCGAGTCATCCAGTTCGGCGCGCAGCCGCAGCGAGACATCGAAACCTTCGCCGACGGCATCGAGCAGGCGGTCTTCCATCACCAGGTCCAGCGACACCTTCGGATGCTGCTGCAGGAAGCGCGGCAGCAACGGCGACAGCGTGCTCAAGGCAAAGGACTGCGGTGCATTCACGCGCAGCCGACCGGCCACCTCGCCACGCTGTTCGGCAATGCCGCGTTCCAGTGCGTCCAGTTCGTCGAGCAGGCGGCAGCACTCGCGGTAGTAGGCATGGCCCGTCTCGGTCAGGCTCATGCGGCGCGTGGTCCGTTGCAGCAGGACCACGCCCAGGTGCGTTTCCAGCGCGCGCAGTTGCTTGCTCAACCCGGCCGATGACATGCCCAGGTCCTCGGCGGCGCGGGCCAGCCCGCCGCGCTCGACGATGCGACGGAAAGCGCGCATCAGGTTGAAGGAGTCCATGCCGGTCCCAGGCGCGAAGAAACCGCCATTGTAGATCCACGCCGTGCCGACCACGGCGGGCAGCCACCAGCGGCGCGCCGTATTGCGTTGTTTGTTCAAGCCAGCCAGCCGTGCGCGGCGCCACCCTGCAGGCCCCTCACGTTTCGGGTTGCCCATGAAGCTCTGGTTCCTCCGCCTGTACGCTCCGCTGTTCCTGTTCGGCTTCGTCGCCGCCGCCATTGCCTGGGTCGGCCATTGCCACGGCGACCCGCTGTGGCTGCTGCCCCTGCTGGCCGTCGCCATCGGCGTTTCATTCGTGGCCGAGCGCCTCTGGCCCTACGACCCGGCGTTCAACCACGACCACGGCGATGGCCTGCGCGACACCCTGCATGCCGTGGTCAACGAAGGCCTGAACCTGCTGTCGATCGCGGCCGTGCCGCTGCTGGCGGCGATCATTCCGTGGCAGCTGTGGCCGCTGCAGTGGCCGTTCGCGCTGCAGGTGCTGGTCGCCATCATCGCCGCCGATCTCGGCATCACCCTGGTGCACTACGCCAGCCATCGCATCGGCTGGCTGTGGCGGCTGCACGCGGTGCACCACAGCGTGACCCGCATGTACGGCTTCAATGGCCTGATGAAGCACCCGCTGCACCAGGCCGCCGAGGCGGTGGGTGGCGTGCTGCCGTTGCTGCTGCTGGGCCTGCCGTTGCCGGTGGCGGCGGTGCTGGCGTTCGCCATCGCCATCCAGCTGCTGCTGCAGCATTCCAACGTGGACATGCGGCCGGGCGTGCTCGGCCGGGTGATGGCCTGGGCGCCGCTGCACCGTTTCCACCACATGCGCTACGGCACCGCTGGCGACGTCAACTTCGGCCTGTTCCTGACCGTCTGGGACCGCCTGCTGGGCACGGCCTTCGATGCGCCGGACTATCGCCTGGGGACGCATGACCTCGGTATCGGCAGCCAGCCGGAGTATCCGCGCGACTATGCGGGGCAGTTGCTGGCACCGTTCCGCGCGCTGCCCCATGGGCAGGTGCCCGAGGTACCCGAAGGGCTGCGCCGCCGCCGTTGAGTGCGCCTCAGGCCGCGCGCAGCTGCAGGCCCTGCAGTTGCGCCGCACCGATGCCGAACATGCGGCGCAGGCTGCGCGACAGATGGGCCAGATCGGCGAAACCGGCAGCATGCGCGCTGTCGGTCAGGCTGTGCCCGCGCAGGTGGTGCGCCAGGGCGATGCGCAGCCGCTGCCACAGCACCCAGCCACGCAGGGTCACGGCGAGATCGGACTGGAAGCGCCTGTGCAGCTGGCTGGTGGACAAGTGCGCGGCCCCGGCGATGTCGGCGGCGGGTACCGGGCCAGGCAGGTGCTGGGCGATGCGTTCCAGCGCCACCTGCACGCGGCGGTCCAGCGGCTGCGCACGGCTCAGCTGCGGCAGGCGTTGCTGCAGGGCGGTGACGTCGGTAGGCAGCGTGGGCAGCTGCTGCTGGATCTGTTCGAGATCAGCGTGGGCCGGTTCCAGGAACAGGGTGCAACCGTCCTGCGGCGCCGAGAGGATGGCGTGCGGCACGAAGGACGGCAGCCACAGGCGCTGGCCGTGCTGCGCCACGCGTCGATCTCCACCTCCCAGGGCGCGCCATCGCTGAGCAGCAGCTGGTGGGCGTAGTGCGCGTGCGTGCCGCTGCCACCGGCATGGCCCTGCAGCAGGGCGGCGTGTGCATCCAGCAGCAGGGTGCCAGTCCAGGGCAGGGCGGGGTGGGGCATGCGGGTAGTGTAGATCCACGCCATGCGTGGATGGATCGCCACCGGAATCGAATCCATGGAGATCCGACCCCGTGCCGACCAACGGTCGGCACCCACCACCATCAGCAGCAGCCTCCATCAGCAGCAGGTTCCAACAGCTCGCAGGAAACTGTCGAAGGCGGGGTGGGCCCGGTTGAGGGGGTGTGAGCGGCATGGGCCCGAGGCATGCCTCGGGCGGGTTGGGCAGGACGCCCAACCCCGGTCTTGCCGTGTGCGCAGGACAGCGCACACGAGCAAGCCGCGACCAAGCCCCCATGG
>DOKO01000172.1 GCA_003510825.1 Stenotrophomonas sp. | reverse complement strand
CAGTTCAGCGGCCAGACCAAGGAACGCCTGTCCTCGCGCCAGGCCGCCGGCTTCGTCGAAGGCGCCGCCCACGATGCCTTCAGCCTGCTGCTGAACCAGAACGTGGAGCTGGGCGAGAAGATCGCGCAGATCGCCATCGAGCGCGCCAGTGCGCGCCTGAAGACCGAGAAACTGGTCGTCCGCAAGAAGGTCACCCAGGGCCCGGCCCTGCCCGGCAAGCTGGCCGACTGCATCAGCCAGGACCTGTCGCGCACCGAGCTGTTCCTGGTGGAAGGTGACTCGGCAGGCGGCAGCGCCAAGCAGGCGCGCGACAAGGACTTCCAGGCGATCCTGCCGCTGCGCGGCAAGATCCTCAACACCTGGGAAGTGTCGTCCAACAGCGTGCTGGCCTCGGAAGAAGTGCACAACCTGGCCGTGGCCATCGGCTGCGACCCGGGCAAGGAAGACATCGCCGGCCTGCGTTACGGCAAGGTCGTCATCCTCGCCGACGCCGACTCGGACGGCCTGCACATCGCCACCCTGCTGACCGCGCTGTTCCTCAAGCACTTCCCGGCGCTGGTCGATGCCGGCCACGTGTTCGTGGCGATGCCGCCGCTGTTCCGCGTCGACGTGGGCAAGCAGGTGTTCTACGCCCTGGACGAGGAAGAGAAGCGCTCGATCCTGGACAAGATCGAACGCGAGAAGATCAAGGGCGCGGTCAACGTGACCCGCTTCAAGGGCCTGGGCGAAATGAACCCGCCGCAGCTGCGCGAGTCGACCATCCACCCCGATACGCGCCGCCTGGTGCAGCTGACGGTGGATGACGGCGAACAGACTCGTTCGCTGATGGACATGCTGCTGGCCAAGAAGCGTGCATCCGACCGCAAGGGCTGGCTGGAGAGCAAGGGCGACCTGGCTTCGCTGGAAGCCTGATCTCCGCGCGGGGTCGGATCCCTTTCCGCAGGAAAGGGCTCTGACCCCGATGTTGGTCGTGCCGGGTTACCGGGGTCAGAGCCGTTTTCCCGCGGAAAACGGATCCGACCCCAGGCTGCCCCCTCATCTGCGTGGACCCTCGTATTGGCCAGCCACTCGCTGCTGTTCCCGGGATTGCCGCTGCACAGCGCGCGCCTGGTCCTGAGCCCGATCCGCCGCGATGATGCGGCCGCCCTGTTCGCCCTGCAGTCCGACCCGGACGTGATGCGCTTCTGGAACCATCCGGCGTGGACGCGGCCGACCGAGGCCCGCGCACAGATCGACGACGACCTCGCCGCGCATACCACCGGCACCCAGCTCAAGCTGGCGGTGCGCGAATCGCTGGACGGCCCGCTGCTGGGCATCTGCGTGGTGTTCGCCCTGGACCGCGACGCAGCCCGCGCCGAGATCGGCTACCTGCTGGCCCCGGGCAAGCAGGGCCAGGGCTACATGCACGAGGCGCTGCAGCAGGTGGTTGCCTATCTGTTCGACACCCTCGGCCTGCACCGGGTGGAAGCGGAGATCGACCCGCGCAACCGCCCGTCCGCGCACGTACTGGACCGCCTCGGCTTCCATCTGGAGGGCGTGCTGCGCCAACGCTGGCGCATCCAGGGGGAGCTGTCCGATTCAGCGGTGTACGGCCTGCTGGCCGACGACGGCGACCGCAGCGCCCTGCCCGCTTGACCTAATCTGGCTGCAACCGGCCATCCGCCGCGGCCATGCCTTTGGACACATCCGGCACGCGCGGCAGCGGCCTAGCATCAGGACCCTCTTCCGCTACCGTCCTGGTGCCATGAAGTCCCTGCTGCACATCGCCGCGCTCTGCGTCGGCCTGCTCGTTGCCCCCGCCTGCGTCGTCACTGCGTCGGCCGCCGAATCCAAATCCGACGCCAAGGGCGACCCGACCGAGGCGCCCGCGCTGCCGGCCGATGCCTCCGCCCGCCAGAGCATCCGCCTGGCCGGCCGCACCCTCGACTACACCGCCACCGTCGGCACCCTGCCGGTGCGCGATGACAAGGGCAAGGTGATCGCCGACGTGGTGTTCACCGCCTACACCATGCCCGGCAAGGACCGGCCGGTGACCTTCGCCCTCAATGGCGGCCCTGGCGCATCGTCGGTCTACCTCAACATGGGCGCGATCGGGCCTAAGGTGGTCACCTTCGGTTCGGAAGGCGACAGCGCCTCGGCACCGGCCACCCTGCATGACAATCCCGGCACGTGGCTGGACTTCACCGACCTGGTGTTCATCGACCCGGTCGGCACCGGCTTCAGCCGCGCGCGCATCGGCGATGACGAGGCGAAGAAGCAGCTGTACAACCCCAGCGCCGACATCGAGTACCTGTCTCGCTCGATCTACGACTGGCTGCTGCGCAACCAGCGCATGGGCGCGCGCAAGTACCTGACCGGTGAAAGCTACGGCGGCTACCGCGGCCCGCGCATCACCCACTACCTGCAGACGCGCCTGGGCGTGGCGATGAACGGCCTGGTGCTGGTGTCGCCGTACCTGAGCCCGACCCTGGAAGACAACGCCGACGTCTCGCCGATGGCGTGGATGCAGACGCTGCCGTCGATCGCGGCGGCGCACCTGGAACGCCAGGGCAAGCTGACCGATGCGGCGATGCGCGAGGTGGTCGAGTACACCCGTGGCGACTACGCCACCGCGCTGATGAAGGGCCGCAGCGATCCGCAGGCGACCGAGGCGATGCTGCGCCGGGTGACCGAGCTTACCGGGCTGGACCCGCAGTTCGTGCGCCGCGCCGGTGGCCGCCTGGAAACCCAGGCCTACCTGCGCGAGGTGTTCCGCGACAAGGGCACGCTGGGCAGCCGCTACGATTCCAACGTGACCGCGTTCGATCCGTTCCCGAACGATCCGGAACAGCGCGCCAATGATCCGCTGCTGGACAGCATCATCGCGCCGACCACCACGGCAATGGTCGACTTCGTGACGCGCGTGGTCGGCTGGAAGGTCGATGCACGCTACCAGGCACTGAACTACGACGTGAACCGGCTGTGGGACCGCGGTGGCGAGCTGCGCCAGGGCGCGGTGACCCAGCTGCGCCAGGCGGTGGCGATCGATCCGCACCTGCAGGTGCTGATCGTGCATGGCTGGAACGACCTGTCGTGCCCGTTCATGGGGTCGATCCTGACGGTGGACCAGATGCCGACAATGGGCAGCAACCCGGACCGGGTGCAGGTGCGCAGCTATCCGGGTGGGCATATGTTCTACAGCCGGGCGGACAGCCAGGCGGCGTTCCGCAATGACGTGAAGGCGCTGTTCCAGCGCAACTGAGGGATGGTGGTGGTGGCCGGGCCTGCGGCCCGGCGCCCGCTGGATCAACGGCAACTGCAACTGCAACTGCAAAGGCCTGGATTCCGTGGGATGGCGGGGTGGGTCCGGTTGCGGGGGACGC
>DOKO01000319.1 GCA_003510825.1 Stenotrophomonas sp. | reverse complement strand
GGGCGAGCTGGTCGATGCCAATGCCATTCCGCCGAAGATCGAGGCCTGGCAGGAATTCGGCCGGCTGGCCCTGCGCATGGAAAAGCCCGAGCTGGCCCGGCGCATGATCGACGAAGTGGTCAAGCGCTTCCCGGACGAGCCGCGGGTAGCCCTGCTGCGTGCCAGCCAGCTGCAGCAGGCCGGGCAGACCGCGCAGGCGCTGGCGCTGCTGCAGGGGGTCGAGCCGAAGACCCGGCAGGACCCGGAGCTGCGCAACGCCGTGGCCATCGCCTATGACAGCCTGGGCCAGCCGGCCGCCGCCGAGCGGGTGCTGGCCGTCGGCCCGCAGAACGTGCAGACCTGGGGCATGCGCGCCTCGCTGCTGGCCAAGCAGGGCGACACCGCCGCGCTGTCGGGCCTCTACAACGAGCTCTCGCGGCAGGCCGCCAAGCCGGACCCGGCGCAGCGCCTGCTGCTGGGCAAGATCGCCGAGTACCTCAAGCGTTACCCCGAGGCGGTGAACTGGTACCACAGCGTGCCGGGCGGCGACGAACTGAACGAGGCGCGCCTGCGCGCGGCCAATGCGCAGGGCCTGGCCGGCCGGCAGGCGTTGGCGCTGGACGAGGTGCATGCCATCCAGTCCGATGCCATGGTCGATGATGACGTGCGCCGCGATGCCTACCTGCTGGAAGCCGAGCTGCGCCAGCGCGCCGATGACCTGATCGGTGAGCTGGATGCGCTGGCCCGTGGCCTGGCCGCCTATCCGGACGAGAATGGCCTGCTGTACGCCCGCGCCCTGGCTTGGGAGCGGCGCGATGACATTGCCCGCGCCGAGGCCGACCTGCGTAAGGTGCTGGTGACCGACCCGGAAAACGTGCCGGCGCTGAACGCGCTGGGCTACACCCTGGCCGACCGCACCAAGCGCTACCAGGAAGCCCTGGAACTGATCGACCGCGCGCGCGTGGCCGAGCCGGACAATCCGGCCATCGTCGACAGCTATGGCTGGGTGCTCTACCGCCTGGGCCGCAACGAGGAAGCCCTGGTGCAGCTGCGCCGGGCCTGGACCTTGTCGCGTGACGCAGAAATCGCCGCCCATGTGGGCGAAGTGCTGTGGGTGCTGGGCAAGCATGACGAAGCCCGCCACTTCTTCGAGGAAGCGGCGAAGATCGACCCTGAGAACCGCGCGCTGCAGCGCGCCCGCGAGAAATTCAATCCATGAGTGTTTCCATGATCCGGCCGCTGCTGCTGGTGGCCGTGACCCTGGCGGTGAGCGCCTGTACCAGCGTGGGCACGCAGAAGACGCCGGCTCCGGACGTGGTCTATACCGTGTCGCCGGCCGCCGAGCGCGCCGAGGAAGCCCGCGTGCAGGCGCTGCGCGCACAGCCTGATTACAGCTTCCAGGGCCGGGTCGCGGTCAGCAAGGGAAAGAATGGTGGCAGCGGCCGCATCGACTGGGTCCAGCAGGGCAGTGAATACCGCATCCAGCTGAGTGCGCCTGTCACCCGCCAGAGCTGGACCCTGCAGGGCGATTCGGTACAGGGCGGGGCACGCCTGGAAGGGCTCGGTGATGGCCCGCGCGCCGGCGATGACGCCCGCCAGCTGCTGCTCGATGCCACCGGCTGGGACATCCCGGTCAATGAACTGTCCGACTGGACCCGTGGCCTGGTGCTGCGCGGTTCCGCCGAAAGCAGCGTGGAGCGCGATGCCGAGGGCCGCCCGCGGCGCATGCAGCAGGCCGGCTGGCTGATCCAGTACCTGGACTGGTATCCGGCCCAGGAAGGAAGCCCGGCCCTGCCGCGACGCATCGAGGCCAGCCGCGAGGACGCGAAGGTGCGCCTGCTGGTCGACCAGTGGGGCACCGACGCGCCATGACCGCGCAGATTGACGCCGATGGCTGGTCCTGGTGGCCGGCCCCGGCCAAGCTGAACCTGTTCCTGCACATCACCGGTCGCCGCGCCGATGGCTACCATGAGCTGCAGACCGTGTTCCGCCTGCTGGACTGGGGCGACCGCATCGGCCTGCGCCTGCGCGACGATGGCCAGGTGCGACGGCAGGGCGAGGGACTGGCCGGTGTCGCCGAGGCCGATGATCTGGCGGTGCGTGCGGCCAGGTTGCTGCAATCAGCGGCCAACATCGGCCAGGGTGCAGATATCGTCGTTGAAAAGCATGTTCCGGCGGGTGGCGGCTTTGGCGGCGGCTCGTCCGATGCGGCCACCGTGCTGGTGGTGCTGAACCGGCTCTGGCAGGCCGGCCTGGATGAGGATGCGCTGGCGGCGCTGGGCCTGCGCCTGGGCGCCGATGTGCCGGTCTTCGTGCGCGGCCACAACGCCTGGGCCGAGGGCGTGGGCGAGCGCCTGCAGCCGGTGGCCCTGCCGCCGGCCTGGTATGTGATTGCCGAGCCGGGCGTTCATGTTCCCACCCCGGCGCTGTTCGCTGACCCGGATTTGACGCGCGACTGCCCACAGGCGAAAATAGACGACTTCGCTTCCGGCGCTCTGGTCGGAAACGTGTTCGAGCCGGTGCTGCGCCGCCGCGAGCCTGCCGTCGAGGCAGTGCTTGCCGCGTTGAGCAGCATAGGCCAGGCACGTTTGACCGGGTCCGGAAGTGGTTGTTTCGTCGAGTTCGATTCGCAGGCTGCCGCAGAGCAGGGGCGAGCGGAGTTGCCGAAGGAGTTGCGGGCAAGGGTGGCCGCGGGCGTTGCACGTTCGCCACTGCTGGATGCACTCGAGCAACACTGATTCATCAATGCAGGGGCGTCGCCAAGAGGCCCAAGGCACCAGGTTTTGATCCTGGCATTCGGAGGTTCGAATCCTCCCGCCCCTGCCAATGCGGCTGCGTCCGCGCCATCCAGCGCATCACTGCGCGGGACGTGGAAACAGCCGCGGTGTTGTAAGCAGCAGGGGCCGCAGCGGTCCTTGCCGCTACCGGATCCCCGCCACTCGTCCCCGCCCGAGACAATCATGATGCAAGAGTCCCCGAACCTGCTGGTATTTTCCGGCAACGCCAACAAACGTCTGGCGCAGAACATCTGCAAGGAACTGGGAGTCCGCCCGGGCAAGGCACTGGTCTCGCACTTCTCCGATGGTGAAGTGCAGGTGGAGATCGAAGAGAACGTCCGCAAGCAGGACGTCTTCGTGATCCAGCCGACCTCGGCGCCGAGCGCGGAAAACCTGATGGAACTGCTGGTCCTGATCGACGCGCTGAAGCGCGCATCGGTGGCCAGCGTGACCGCCGTGGTGCCGTACTTCGGCTACTCGCGCCAGGATCGCCGCATGCGTTCCTCGCGCGTGCCGATCACCGCCAAGCTGGCGGCCAAGATGTTCAGCACCGCTGGCGCTGATCGCGTGCTGACCGTCGACCTGCACGCCGACCAGATCCAGGGTTTCTTCGATATCCCGGTGGACAACGTGTATGCGTCCCCGCTGCTGCTGGCCGACATCTGGCGCGCCTACGGCACCGAGAACCTGATCGTCGTCTCGCCGGACGTGGGCGGCGTGGTCCGCGCCCGTGCGGTGGCCAAGCGCCTGGATGACGCCGACCTGGCGATCATCGACAAGCGCCGCCCGCGCGCCAACGTCTCCACCGTGATGAACATCATCGGTGACGTCGAAGGCAAGACCTGCGTCATGGTCGATGACATCGTCGATACCGCCGGCACCCTGTGCGCCGCTGCCGCTGCCCTCAAGGCGCGCGGTGCGCTCAAGGTCGCCGCCTACTGCACCCACGCGGTGCTGTCGGGCCCGGCGGTGGACAACATCACCAATTCCCAGCTCGACGAGCTGGTGGTGACCGACACCATCCCGCTGAAGGACGCAGCGCGGGTGTGCAGCAAGATCCGCCAGCTGAGCGTGGCGGAAATGCTGGCCGAAACGATGCGCCGCATCGCCTTCGGTGAGTCGGTCAGCTCGCTGTACGTCGACTGATTTTTTCGTCCCTGCCGGCAACGGTAGGGACACACCCCGGGTGCTTCTGGTCGCGGAAGCATCTTCAATCGCCGAGCCGCAAGGCAAGGCAACAACCTGAGTAGTCGAAAATGTCGAAGACCCATGAAATCAAGGTCACCAAGCGTGAACTGCAGCGTAAGGGTGCGAGCCGCCGCCTGCGTCACGCTGGTGTGATCCCGGCCATCGTGTACGGCGGCACCGCCGAGCCGGTCGCCATCAGCCTGGACCACAACGAAATCTGGCTGGCCCAGCAGAACGAGTGGTTCTACGCCTCCATCCTGGACCTGAACCTGGATGGCAAGGTCGAGCGCGTGCTGCTGCGTGACATGCAGCGCCACCCGTACAAGCAGCTGATCATGCACCTGGACTTCCTGCGCGTGAACGAGAACGAAGCCCTGACCGCTTCGGTTCCGCTGCACTTCATCAACGAAGACACCTCGCCGGCCGGCAAGGCTGCCGACGTCGTGGTCACCCACGAACTGAAGGAAGTCACCATCAGCTGCCTGCCGAAGGACCTGCCGGAGTCGATCGAAGTCGACCTGGGCGCCCTGAACGCTGGCGACGTGGTGTACCTGTCCAACATCAAGCTGCCGAAGGGCGTGGAAATCCCGGCCCTGGCGCTGGGCAAGGACCACGACGACGCCATCGTCACCGCCAAGCACGGCAAGGAAGACGCTGCCGACGCTGAAGCTCCGGCTGCCGAGTAATACCGTAGCGGTGCCTGCCTCCGGGCAGGCACCGTTCTGGAAGGAACCATGGCAGGACTGCGACTGATCGTCGGTCTGGGCAATCCCGGATCGGAACACGCCCGGACCCGGCACAATGCCGGGTTTCATTTCGTTGAGGCCCTGGCTGAAAAAGCCGGTGCACGCTGGAATGTGGACAGCAAGCTGTTCGGCGAGACCGCCAAGGTCGAGATCGCCGGGCAGACCGTGTGGCTGCTGAAGCCGGCCACCTTCATGAACCTCAGCGGCAAGTCGGTCACCGCCGCACAGCGGTTCTGGAAGATCGAGCCGGAGGAAACCCTGCTGGCGCACGACGAACTGGACCTGCCGCCCGGCGCGGTACGGCTGAAGTTCGACGGTGGCCACGGCGGCCAGAACGGCCTGCGTGACACCATGCGCCTGCTCGGCCACGGCAAGTTCCACCGCCTGCGCGTGGGCATCGGCCATCCCGGCCACAAGGACCGCGTGGTGGGCTGGGTGCTCGGCCGTCCGTCCAAGGACGACGACGTGCTCATCTCCCGCGCCATCGACGACGCCATCGACGTGCTGCCGCTGGCGGTACAGGGCGATTTCAACGAAGCAATGAAGCGGCTGCACACCCCGAAGTAACCGGTCCGGTACCGACCGTTGGTCGGCCAGGCCGGTAGGTACCGACCGTTG
>DOKO01000041.1 GCA_003510825.1 Stenotrophomonas sp. | reverse complement strand
ACGATCACCGATCTCAACTCGGCCTCCATCGGCATCGAGCTGGACAACAACGGCAGCACACCGTTCACGCCCGCGCAGATCCAATCGCTGATCCTGCTGCTGCGCGACCTCACCGAGCGCCTGAACATCCCGCCGCGGCAGGTGATCGGTCACGCCGATCTCGCGCCGACGCGCAAGGCCGACCCCAGCCGATTCTTCCCCTGGCAGCAGCTGGCCGAGGCCGGCTTCGGCATGTGGCCGCGTGCCAGCGATGGCCCCGCGCCGGACGGTTTCGATACGTGGAATGCGATGGCCCGCTTCGGTTACCCGATGGAGGATCGCGAAGCGGCCGTCGCCGCCTTCCATCGTCGCTTCCGCGGCAGTGACGACCTGCCGAAGACGCTGGACGCCGAAGATGCCCGCATCCTGCATTCGCTGCTGCTGCAGACGCCTTGACTCTGCAGTCATGTGATCCGCGTTGGAAAACACGCTGGCGTCGGCTGCATTTGCAATGAGTCCGATTCAGTACGCGGCACAGAACCTTTAACGTCGCTCCGCTCTATCGCCGGAGCGACATGCCATGCCTTACTCCAGAACACAGGTGCTGCTGCACTGGCTCTCTGCCGTCATCATCCTGTGGGCCACGTTCAGCGGCTTCTACGTGGCATTCGCCGATGCCTCGGCCAGCGTGAAGCAGACCATCGGCTTCATCAACGTATCGCTCACCACCCTGTTGATTCCGTTCTTCGCGCTGCGCCTGGGGTTGGCGATCATCGGCCGCGGCCGCCACGCTCCCGGCCAGCCGATGGCGCGGATCGCGCACTGGGCCATCTACGCCGCCACGACCGTGGTGCTTGCCACCGGCGTCCTGATGATGGAGCGGGATATCGACGTGTTCCATCTGCTGGTCATCCCCGCACCCCTGTCCGATGCAGCGATCACGGCGGGCTTCAACCGTGCCCACAAGTATGCCTGCATGGTGCTGGCCGGCCTGGTCGCGCTGCATGTGGCGGCGGTGATCAAGCACCATCTGGCCGGCAACCCGGTGCTGGGCCGCATGCGTTGGTGATGAACGTTTCCCCGCGCCGCCGCTTGCCGGTCCGCGGGCGGCCCGCCACCATGGCGGCATGACCGAATCTGCCACCTTCTTCAAGCGCAGGCACTGCACCCTGCTGGCCCTCGCCCTGCTCGCCGGCTGCGCCACCACCGGCACCCATCCGGGCGCACCGGCCGCCAAGCCCGCTGCCGCCACTTACGCCAAGGTCGACTGGAAGGTGCTGCCGGCGGTCTCCGATACCGACCTGCAGGCCGGCTTCGTCGCCTGGCGCAGCAGCTGCACCCGCCTGAAGAACGATGCGGTCTGGGCCCAGCCCTGCGCGACCGCAGCCACGGTGTCCGACAAGGACCCGGCGGCGATCCGCCAGTTCCTGCAGCGCGATCTCGACGTGTACGCGCTGCGCGCCGGTGGCCACCAGGCCGATGGCCTGATCACTGGCTACTACGAACCCATCTATCCCGGCAGCCTGACCCGCACGGCCACCGCCACGGTGCCCGTGTACGGCACGCCCGACGATCTGATCGTGGTGCAGCTGGACAGCCTCTACCCCGAACTGAAGGGCAAGCGCCTGCGTGGCCGCCTCGACGGCAAGGTGCTCAAGCCCTATGACGACGCCGGCACCATCGCCAGCAAGGGCTCCAAAGCGCCTGTGCTGGCCTGGCTGACCGACCCGATGGACCTGCAGCTGCTGCAGATCCAGGGCTCGGGCCGCGTGCGCCTGGCCGATGGCAGCCAGGTGCGGCTGGCCTATGCCGAGCAGAACGGCCACCCCTACCGCGCCATCGGCCGCTGGCTGGTGGACCAGGGCGAGCTGAAGAAGGAAGACGTGACCATGGACGCGATCCGCGCGTGGGCGAAGGCGCACCCGGCGCGCGTGCCGGAGCTGCTGCGCAGCAACCCCAGCTACGTGTTCTTCGTGCGCAGCGCCGACAGCCCGGAAGGCCCGCGCGGTTCGCTCAACGTGCCGCTGACCGCCGGCTACAGCGTGGCGGTGGATCGCAGCGTGGTGCCGCTGGGCAGCCTGCTGTGGCTGTCCACCACGCGCCCGGATGGCAGCCCGGTGGTGCGCCCGGTGGCCGCGCAGGACACCGGCGGCGCCATCGCCGGCGAAGTGCGCGCCGACCTGTACTGGGGCAGTGGCGATGCCGCCGGCAAGCTGGCCGGCGACATGAAGCAGAAGGGCAACCTCTGGATGCTGTGGCCGAAGGGCGCGCCGCTGCCGAACTGAACCGGCAGGGGTCGGATCCCTTGCCGCAGGCAAGGGCTCTGACCCCGAATGGCTGATAATGGCGCCATTCCGAACTCTCCGGCCGCCGCTGCGGCCAGGACCCCTGCAATGAAGAACATCAAGAACAACACCGCCAAGAAGTACTACAAGCACTGGGCCGAATCGGGCCTGGGCAAGGGCAACGTGCTGATGGAAGCCCGCGGCGAGAAGATCGTGCGCCAGGTGGAAATCTACGGCACCAAGCTGGTCTGGGCCGACGAGCACGGCCAGAGCGACGACCGTTTCCTGCTGGCCGACCAGCCGGTGTCGTTCCTCGATTTCGACGAGGACGATGAGATCTCCGCGCGCGAATTTGAAAGCGCCTGGAAGAAGGCCAGGGAAGCCACCGGCTATCCGGTGTAAGCACCGCTCCACCCCGCTTTTGTAGAGTCGAGCCATGCTCGACTCTACATGGCAGGCGCGTGAAATGTTATATGATTACATTTCATCCGCACCCTTCCACCCCCATGAAGACCTCCACGCTGGTGGCCGCCCTCGCGGCTGCCCCGTTCGCCCCTGAAGCTTTCGCACAGTCCGCCGATGCCGCGCTCACCCTCGGCAAGGTGCAGGTGCACCAGCACGGCGAAGGCCAGCTCAGCGCACACCAGGTGCTGACCTCGGTGGACGTGCTGGGCGCGGACCAGATCGAAGACCGCAACGTCTCGCACAGCTGGGAACTGCTGGGGCAGATGCCCGGCATCCAGCTCACCGAAACCCGGCAGGGTGCCGAATCGGGCAAGGTCAGCTTCCGCGCCTTCAACGGCGAGGGCTACCTCAACGCCATCAAGACCCTCATCGACGGCATCCCCAGCAACGTCAACAGCGGCAACCAGCGCTTCATCGACATGCTGTTCCCGCTGGAAATCAGCTACATCGAAGTGGTGCGCGGAACCAACGACCCGCGCTACGGCCTGCACAACATCGGCGGCAACGTGAACTTCGGTACGCGCCAGGGCGGTAACTACACCGATGCACGGCTGGCCTACGGCAGCTACAACACCCGCGATGCGCAGCTGGCGGTGGGCCGCGAAGCGAACGGCTTCGCGCAGAACTACTTCGTCGGCACCCAGGCCAGTGATGGCTACCGCGACCACGACACCTCGAAGAAGTATTCGCTGGGCGGCAAATGGTTCTACGGTTCACTGGACGACGGCCTGCGAGTGGGCCTGACCGCGCGCGCCTACCACCACGAAGCGGACGAACCCGGCTTCATGACGGCCGACGAACTGCGCACGCACAGTCGTGGCAGCGACCTGCGCAACGGCAACGATGGCGATGACCGCGACATGCGGCAGATCGCCGCGCACGTGGATTTGAAGCTCTCTGACATGCTCACCTTCGGCACGCGGCTGTACTACAACCGCTATGAAGACGATCGCCGCGTGACCTTCAGCGACCTGCCCACCGGCAACCTGCCGCGCCAGCGCCGCGTGTGGGATGAGCGCCAGACCGGCCTGCTCAGCACGCTCACCTGGCAGGCCAGCCCCGCGCTCACCGTCGAAGGCGGCCTGAACTACGAGCAGCAGGACAACGGCTACATCCGCGAGCGCTACGCCTACGCCGAACCCACCGATTACAGCCAGGCGCCGGCGCGCGTGCAGAACGACGACCGCCACAGCTTCGACAACTGGGGTGCCTACGTGCAGGCCATCTACCAGCCGGCCGAAGCGTGGAAGATCGTGCCGGCCTACCGTATCGACCGCTTCAGTGGCAGCACGCACCTGATGAACGGCGTCAGCGGCCGCCTGCAGGACTACGGCACCATCGGCCAGCCCAAGCTCAGCGTCATCCACAGCCTGGGCGAAACCACCCACGTCTACGCCAACTGGGGCCGCACCTTCCAGGTGCTCACCGGCTCCACCGCGCCGGCCTACCTCACCCCGGGGCAGGCCCCGATGCAGCCGTCCACCAACACCGGCATGGAGCTGGGCCTGAAGTTCCAGCCGTTCGCCGGCAGCCAGGCGCGCCTGGCGGTGTGGCAGCAGGATGCGGAAAACGAGGTGTCCAACATGCCGGCCACCGGCACCACGGTCACCCTGGGCAAGACCCGCCGCCGCGGCGTGGATGCGCAGCTGAGCCTGCAGCTGGGCGATGACTGGACGGTGTGGGCCTCGCACGCCTACCAGGAAGCGAAGATCACCCGCGATGACCGCGATGCGAGCATTTCGCTGCAGGGCAGGGAAGTGGCCGCCACCCCGCGCCACATCAGCAACCTGGGCGTGGACTACCGCGCCAGCGACGCGCTGCGCCTCGGCTTGCAGGCCCGCGCGCAGGGCGACTACTACCTGGAAGAGCGCAACGAGGCCGGCAAGTTCGGCGCCTTCGCCGTGCTCGACCTCAGCGCCGCGTACCAGATCAACCCACGCTGGAGCGTGGACCTGCAGCTGAAGAACGTCACCGGCCGCGAATACGCCTACGCCTGGTACGACAGCTTCTTCTGGGACAGCGCCCGCCCGATGTTCTCGCCGGCCCCAGGCCGCAGCGTGTTCGTCGGCCTGAACATGAAGCTGTAACCCGGATGGGGTAGGATCCCTTTCCGCGAGGAAAGGGCTCGGACCCCGGATCAGCCTCACGTCGGCGCGTTGCTCATCGTCGCGTCGAAATCCGCCTGCAGTCCGATCCAGAACGTGTCGGACACGCCGAAGTAACGGGACAGCCGCAGTCCGGTATCTGCAGTCGGCCTGAGGGGTCAGAGCCCTTTCCTGACGGAAAGGGATCCGACCCCGGGCTCTGACCCCACACCCCCGTTTTGCACTACATTGGTGCAATGTCCGACCCCGCACCCCCGCCGTCCCTCGATGCCCTCGGCACGCCGCTGGCCTGGGCCGGGGCCGATGGCCGCATCATCGGCTGCAATCCCGCCTTCGCCCGTTGGCTGGGCGTCAGCGTCCGCCGCCTGATCGGCCAGCCGCTGGCCGCGCTGGAAGTGCAGGGCGAGGAAATGCGCCAGCGGAAGGCTGGATGAGCCGCCGCGACGATGGCGGCTGGCTGCTGGAAGCGCATCCGGTCGACGAATTCCCGGGCCTCGACCCGACCCAGGCCCTGCCCAGCGCGCTCAGTGCCGCGCTGAAGGGCCTGGCCCACGAGCTGCGCAATCCGCTGGCCGGCCTGAAGGGAGCGGCGCAGCTGCTGGCCCGCCGTGCCGCCCAGCGCGATGCCAGCGAGCGTGAGCTGATCGAGCTGATCGGCTCGGAGATCGAACGCCTCAACGGCCTGCTCGACCAGCTGCTGTCGCCGGCCCCGGCCGCGCCGCATGCGCCGCTGAACATCCACGCCTCGCTGGAACGCGTGCTGCGGCTGGCCGAGAGCGAGGCTGGCTGGGCCGTGCGCCTGCAACGCGACTACGACCCCAGCATTCCCGAACTCGATGGCGATGCCGACCGCCTCACCCAGGCGGTATGGAACCTGGTGCGCAACGCCATCCAGGCCGGCGCCGGGGTCATTACCCTGCGCACGCGCGTTGAGCACGGCGTGCGCATCGCCGAGCAGCTGCACACCCTGGCCCTGCGCCTGGAAATCGCCGATGACGGCCGCGGCGTGCCCGAGGAACTGGCCGAGCACCTGTTCCTGCCGCTGGTCAGTGGCCGCGCCGAAGGCACCGGCCTCGGCCTGGCGCTGGCCCAGCAGGTGGCGCGCGAACACCGCGGCACGCTCACCTACCGCTCGCGGCCGGGCCATACCGTGTTCACCCTGCTGCTGCCGATCGGCAACGGCGCCGCCCCGGCCGAGGAGGCCCCGCGCGATGTCTGAATCCCCTCCCTCCGCGCAGCGCATCTGGGTGGTCGACGATGACCGTGCCGTGCGCTTCGTGCTGTGCACCGCGCTGCGCGAGGCCGGCTACCAGGTCGTCGATTTCGACAGCGCCGCGCCCGCGTTGCAGGCCTTGAACGAAGGCCCGGCGCCTGCCCTGCTGTTCACCGATGTACGCATGCCCGGCGACGATGGCCTGGTGCTGCTGGACAAGCTGAAGGCCGCGCTGCCGCAGTTGCCGGTGGTGGTGATGTCGGCCTACACCGATGTCGCCAGCACGGCCGGCGCGTTCCGCGGCGGCGCGCACGAGTTCCTGTCCAAGCCCTTCGACCTCGACGATGCAGTCGCGCTGGCCCAGCGCGTGCTGCCGGCCGTGGCACCGGCACTGGCTGCACCGACGCCGGTGGCCGAAACGCCCAGCGACCAGCCGCCGCAGCTGGTGGGCGACACGCCACCGATGCGCGCGCTGTTCCGCGCCATCGGCCGCCTGGCGCAGGCGCCGCTGGCGGTGCTCATCACCGGCGAAACCGGCACCGGCAAGGAGCTGGTGGCCAACGCCCTGCACCGCGAATCGCCGCGTGCGCAGGGCCCGTTCGTCGCGCTCAATACCGCCGCCATCCCGGCCGAACTGCTGGAAAGCGAACTGTTCGGCCACGAGGCGGGTGCGTTCACCGGCGCGCAGCGCCGCCACATCGGCCGCTTCGAGCAGGCCAACGGCGGCACCTTGTTCCTCGATGAAATCGGCGACATGCCGCTGCCGCTGCAGACCCGCCTGCTGCGCGTGCTGGCCCAGGGCGAATTCTTCCGCGTCGGTGGCCGCGAGCTGATCCATGTGGATGTGCGCGTGGTCGCGGCCACCCACCAGGATCTGGAAGGGCTGGTCGCGCAGGGGAAATTCCGTGCCGACCTGCTGCATCGCCTGGACGTGGTGCGCCTGCAGCTGCCGCCGCTGCGCGACCGTCGCGAAGACATCGCGCAGCTGGCCACCACGTTCCTGGCCGCTGCCGCGCACAAGCTGGACACGCCGCCGAAGCGGCTCACCGCCGCCGCCCTGCAGGCGCTGCGCGAGCACGACTGGCCGGGCAACGTGCGCGAACTGGAAAACGTCTGCTGGCGGATGGCCGCACTCGCTGCCGCCGACACCATCGGCGTGGCCGACGTCGATACCGCGCTGAACCGCAGCCGCAGCCGTCGTGGCAGCAGCGCGGGTGCCGATCCGGGCCAGTGGGAAACGCTGCTGTCCGAATGGGCGCGGCGGCAGCTGGCCGAAGGCACCGAGGGCCTGCACGCGCAGGTGCGCGAGCGCGTGGACCACGCCCTGCTGGAAGCCGCGCTGCAGATCACCCATGGCCGCCGCGCCGAAGCCGCTGCACGGCTCGGCCTGGGCCGTAACACGCTGACCCGCAAACTGGGCGCCGGCCGCCGCCGCGGGGGCCATTGAACGCCCCCTGCACGCGGTCCTCGCGCCCGCTTGCCGAACTGTTGATCCGCCATGGACGATGCCGTCCGTAGTGTTCCCTGCAAGGAGTTTCCCGATGCGCCTGTCATTTGCCATCCTGCCGCTGTCCGCCGCCGTGCTGCTGTCTGCCTGTGGCAGCGCGCCGCAGAAGCCGCAGCCCACGCCGCCGCCGGTGGTCACCACCCCCGTGGCCCAGCTGGCCGAAGCCAACCTGGCGCCGGCCTCGGCCAGCATCGTCAGTGGCCGCCTGGTGCTGAAGACCGAAAGCGGTGGCGTGCACCTGACCGGCCTGGTCGGTGGCCTGCAGCCGATGCAGCAGGCGGGTTTCCATATCCACGAACGCGGTGACTGCAGCGCGGTGGATGCCAGCAGCGCCGGCAACCACTTCAATCCCGCTGGCAGCGCGCATGGCCGCGCCGGCAGCAGCAAGCACCATCTGGGCGACATCGACAACCTGCAGGCCGACGCCCAGGGCCGCGCGAATGTCGATGTGCACCTGAAGGGCGTTACCCTTGGGGGAGGCGCCGCCACCGATATCGCCGGACGTGCACTGGTCGTGCATGCCAACGCCGATGACTATCGCAGCCAGCCCGCCGGCAATGCCGGCGTCCGCATCGCCTGCGGTGTGATCCGGGTTACCCGCTGATCGCCACGGGCCTCATTCCAAGGAGAGTTCCATGCGTCTGATCCATACCTCGCTGTTCGCGGCCATCGCCGCCCTGGGCCTGGCGGCCTGCAACCAGCAGCCGGCAGCCCCGGAAGCCGAAGCCCCGGCCACCACGCCGGCCGAAGGTTCGGCAGCACCGGCTGATCCGGCCGCTGCCCCGGCTACCGAAGCCGCTCCGGCTACCGATGCCACGGCCAGCGCCGAACTGGCACCGACCCAGGGCAACGAGACCAAGGGCAGCGTCACCTTCAAGGTCGTCGACGGCAAGGTGCACGTGACCGGCCAGATCACCGGCCTGAAGCCGGGCAGCGAGCACGGCTTCCACATCCACGAGAAGGGCGACTGCAGCGCGCCGGACGGCATGAGCGCCGGCGGCCACTTCAACCCAGGCAAGCAGGACCACGGCAACGTCTCGGCCGACCCGCACCACGGCGGCGACATGCCCAACATCAAG
>DOKO01000042.1 GCA_003510825.1 Stenotrophomonas sp. | reverse complement strand
GCTGCAAGCCCTGCCAGACAAAACCCCTACCGCGTCTGCCCTTCGCCGCGCACCACGAAACGTTCGACCGTCAGCGCTTCCAGTCCCATCGGCCCATACGCATGCAGCCGCGTGGTGGAAATGCCGATCTCGCTGCCAAGGCCCAGCTGGCCGCCATCGGAGAAGCGCGAAGAAGCATTGACCATCACCACCGCCGAGCGCAGTGCGTTGACGAAGCGCTCGGCATTGGCCTTGTCCTCGGTAGCAATCACCTCGGTGTGGTCGGAGGTGTAGGTGCGGATATGCGCGATGGCGGCGTCGAGATCGTCGACCACGCGCACCGCCAGCACCAGGTCGAGGAATTCGGCCGCGTAATCCTCATCGGTGGCGGCCGTGCTGCCCGGCAGCAGCGGCTGCGCGCGCTCGTCGGCACGCAGCTGCACGCCACGTTCGCCCAGTGCCTGCGCCGCGCGCGGCAGGAACGCCTCGGCAACGTCGCGGTGCACCAGCAGCGTTTCCAGCGAATTGCAGGCCGCCGGGCGGCTGCACTTGCCATCCACCAGCACGGCAACGGCCTTGTCCAGGTCGGCGCTGGCATCCACGAACAGGTGGCAGACGCCCTTGTAGTGCTTGATGACAGGCACGCGCGCGTGCTCGGCCACGAAACGGATCAGCCCTTCGCCACCACGCGGGATGGCCAGGTCGATCAGCTCGTGCAGCTGCAGCAGCTCCAGCATGGCCTCGCGGCGCAGGTCGGTCAGCACAGTCACCGCAGCCGCCGGCACGCCGTTGGCCTGCATCGCCGCCGCCAGTGCCTGGGCAATGGCGGTGTTGGAATGGATCGCCTCCGAGCCACCGCGCAGGATCACGCCGTTGCCGGCCTTCAGGCACAGCGCGGCGGCTTCGGCGGTCACGTTCGGGCGCGCTTCGTAGATCATCGCGATCACGCCCAGCGGCACGCGCACCCTCTGCACGCGGATGCCGTTGGGGCGCACGTCGTCGCGGGTCACCTGCCCCACCGGGTCCGGCAGCGCGGCCACGTCGCGCACGGCCTCGGCCATCGCGAACAGACGCGCGGGGTCCAATGCCAGGCGGTCGAGCATCGCACTGCCGACGCCCTTTTCGCGTGCAGCGGCGAGGTCACGGGCATTGCCGGCCAGGATCAGCCCGGCGTTCATTTCCAGTGCCTGGGCCATGGCCTGCAGCAGCTTGCCGCGTGCGGCGCTGTCCAGGCCGGCGACCACCTGGGCCGCGTCACGGCAGGCACGTGCCTGCGCTTCGATCTCACTCATGGGGGTGTCCTGCAGTCCGGTCATGGCAGCACCAGGTCGTCGCGATGGACGACGGTACCGCCGTAGTTGTAGCCGAGCACGGCCTGGATGTCGCGCGAATGGCGGCCAGCGATGCGGCGCACGTCATCGGCGGCGTACTGGCTGACGCCGCGGGCGACGCAGAGGCGCCCCTGCGGGGCCTGCCAGCACACCTGCACCATGTCGCCGCGGCGGAAATCGCCGTCGGCGCCGGTGATGCCGCCGGGCAGCAGCGAGGCGCCCTTCTCGCGCATCGCCTGTGCGGCACCGGCATCGACCAGGATCGCGCCCTCGGCCAGCGGTGCGTGACGCAGCCAATGCTTGCGTGCGGCTTCGCGGCTGCGCGCGGCGTGGATGCGCGTGCCAAACAGGCGGTCCTGTGCCAACGCGCGCACCACGTCGCCGCTGCGGCCGTTGAACAGATAGGTTTCGATGCCGAGCCGGCCAGCCTTGGCCGCGGCTTCCAGCTTGGTGCGCATGCCACCGGTCCCGGCGCGTGAACCGGCACCGCCGGCCATCGCCAGCACCGCGTCATCCAGCTCCGGCACGTCGTGCAACGGCCGCGCGTCGGCGACGGTGCGCGGGTCGGCGCTGTACAGGCCGTCGATGTCGGTGGCGATGAACAGCGCATCGGCATCGACCAGCGCGGCTACGGTGGCGGCGAGGTTATCGTTGTCGCCCAGCTTGAGCTCGTCCACCGACACGGTGTCGTTCTCGTTGACCACCGGCAACGCGCCCAGGCGCAGCAGCTCGGTCAGCGTGGCGCGCGCATTGAGGTAGCGGCGGCGGTTGCGCAGGTCGTCGTGGGTCAGCAGTACCTGGGCCACCGGGCGTTCGAAGAAACGCTGCCAGAGGCCGATCAGCTGTGCCTGGCCGAGCGCCGCCAGCGCCTGCCGTGCGGCCATCGCCGCACCGGGCTCATCGGCACGCGGCAGGATGGCGCGGCCGGCGGCGACCGCGCCGGACGAGACGATGACCACCTCACGCCCGGCCAGCACATTGGCCGAGACGAACTGGGCCAGGCCCAGCGCATGGCGCGGCGACAGGCCGCCACCATCGGCGGCCAGCAGGCTGCTGCCGACCTTGAGCACGGCACGCCGCCACGGCGGCAGCGCTTGTTCGGGGAACGGCGAGGCGACGTGGGTGGCGTGCAGGGTCATCAGGTGCGCCTCAGCGGGTGTTCCATTCGTGCACGGTCAGGTGCGAGGCCTGCATCGTCACCAGCGGATCGGTGGCGACGATGGCCTGCGCATCGGCCAGGCTGGCCACGTTGCACAGCACGTAGGCGCCGCCCGTGCCATCGCTGAAGCCACCGGTCAGCTGCAGCTGGCCCTGCGCACGCAACGCATCGAGGAAATCCAGGTGCGGCTGCACGGCGGCGGCGTTGAAATCGGGCCGGCGCATGGCCAGCACCAGGTACACGGTATTCATTGCAGGCTCTCCAGCGTGGCCGGTTCACGGTCACCGTGGCTGTGGGGCGTGGACACCACCAGGAAACGGACATCGGCCGTCGAAGCGTTGCGCATCTGGTGCGCAGCACCCGGCGGCACGTGCAGGCCATCGCCAGCACGCAGCAGGTGCGCGATGCCCTCCAGTTCCAGGGTCGCCTCGCCCTCCAGCACGCGGAAGAACTGGCGCGAGCGGAGATGGCGATGCCGCGCTTCGGCGGTGCCGGGCGGCATGCGCTCTTCGATCACGCTCAGGTCCGGCACGTCCAGCAGGTGCCAGCCATCGCAGCTGCCTCCCCAGATGTAGTGTCGGGCCGAGGCGGTGTTGACCGGGTTCATCAGGCCAGCGCCTGCCAGCGCGTACGCAGTTCGTCCAGGCGCAGGTCGGCGGCCGAACCAGGCGACACGCGCTCGGCCAGGCTGCCTTCCGGCGTGCGCCCCTGCCCTGCACTGTCGGCACCGGCGGCAGCGGCCTTGTAGGCCTCGCGGAACGGCACGCCGGCCACGGCGGCTTCCACGGCCACGTCGGTGGCATACATGCCCGAGTCGATGGCCGCGCGCAGCTTGTCGTCGCGCCATTCCAGGTTGGCCAGCAGCGCCGGCAGCAGTTCCAGCGCAGCCAGGCCGCGGCCGAAGCCGTGGAAGATGGCGCCCTTGGACGACTGCAGGTCGCGGTGGTAGCCCGACGGCAGCGACAGCAGCTGCTCGATCTCGGTGCGTGCGGCGGCGACGCTGGCATGGGTGGCGCGCATCAGTTCGATGACGTCCGGGTTGCGCTTGTTCGGCATGATCGAACTGCCGGTGGTGTACTGCGCCGGCAGTGCGACGAAACCGAACTCGGCACTGGTGAACAGCGAAAGATCCCAGGCGATGCGGCGCAGGTCGAGGGTCGCCCCACCCAGCGCTTCCAGTGCGGCCAGCTCGAACTTGCCGCGCGACAGCTGCGCGTAGATCGGCGAGATCTGCATGCGCGCAAAGCCCAGCGCAGCGGTGGTGTGTTCGCGGTCCAGCGGCAGGTTCACGCCGTAACCGGCGGCGGTGCCCAGCGGATTGGCGTCGACCAGCGCATGGGTATCACGCGCACGCACGGCGTTGTCGATGAAGGCCTCGGCCCAGCCGGCCCACCACATGCCCGCCGAGGACACCACGGCGCGCTGGATATGGGTATAGCCGGGAAGCGGCAGGTCCTTCTCGGCCTGCGCGCGGTCCAGCGCGACCTTGGCCACTTCGGCGCTGAGCTGGGCCACGCGCTGCAGCTTTTCCTTCAGCCACAGGCGGGTGGCCACCAGGATCTGGTCGTTGCGGCTGCGGCCGGTGTGGATCTTGCGGCCGGCATCGCCCAGGCGCTCGGTCAGGCGCGCTTCGATGGCCGAGTGGCCATCCTCGTACTGCGTATCGAGCACGAAACGGCCTGCGCGGAAGTCCTGCGCCAGCACCTCCAGTTCGCGCAGCAGGCCTTCAAGCTCGTCGGCGCTGAGGATGCCGATGTGCTGCAGGCCCTGCGCGTGCGCGGCGCTGGCGGCGATGTCGTGCAGGAAGAATTCGCGATCGAGGATCACGTCATCGCCGGCGAGGAAGGTCTGGATCTGGGCGTCGACGGCGACGCCGGGCTTCTGCCAAAGAAGGTCTGCCATGGGGGGCTCCGGGAATGCGGTAACTAAGCGATGTCAGTGCGGGATCGACGTCAGTTCGTCGATGCCCAGCGCGAGGTTGAGGTTCTGCATGGCCTGGGTGGCCGCGCCCTTGAGCAGGTTGTCCAGGGTCGCCACCACCACCACCCGCTTGTTGCCCGGGGCCAGGGTGAAGCCACCGACCTGCGCGCCGTGGCGGCCGGCGATGTGGCTGACCCACGGCGCTTCATCCACGATCTCCACCAGCGGCTCACCAGCGTAAGCCTGCTGGAAGCGCTCGACGATCTGCTCGCGGGTCTGCGCGCGGTTGAGCCACAGGTTGGCGGTGAGGGTGATGCCACGGAAATGCGGGGCCACGTGCGGCATGAACTCGACCGGCACGCCCAGCTGCGCGGAGACTTCGCGCTCGTGCATGTGGTTGGTCAGCGAGTACGGCATCAGGTTGTCGGCCAGCAGCTCGGGGTTGTTCTTGTCCGAGGGCGAGGTGCCGGCACCGGAGTAACCGGAGACGCCGAAGCACTGCGGCGGGCCCGCCAGCAGGTCCAGCAGCGGGTGGATCGCCAGCTGCATGGCCGTGGCATAGCAGCCCGGGTTGCTGATGTGCTTCTGGCCCTGGTAACGGCCGCGGGTCAGTTCCGGCAGGCCGTAGTACCACTGGCCATCGAAACGGTAATCGGCCGACAGGTCGACGATCACGGTCTCCGGCTTGGCAGCCTGGATGGCGGCCACGAACGGTGCGGCCAGGCCATTGGGCAGGGCCAGGATCACCGCGTCCACGCCCTTGGCAGCCACGGCGTCGGCGTCCAGGTTTTCGTAGTGCAGTTCACCGGTGTATTCCGGGTGATGGTCGGCGAGCGGCTTGCCGTCCAGTTCGCGCGAGGACACGAAGGCGAGCTGCAGGCGCGGGTGCGCGGCAACCAGCTTGATCAGCTCGGCGCCGGTGTGGCCGCGGGCACCGACGATGCCCAGGGTGTAAGTCGAATCGTTCATGCGTGATGGTCCAGGCGGTGCTGCAGGTGGCGCTTCACGCCCTGCCATTCCGCGTCGATGATGGAAAAGATGACGGTGTCGCGCGGCGTGCCGTCGGCATGCCGGGTGTAGTTGCGCAGCACGCCGTCCTGCTTGGCGCCCAGGCGGGCGATGGCGGCGCGCGAGGTGTGGTTGAACCAGCTGGTTTCCAGTACCACGCTGATGCAGCGCAGGGTCTCGAAGGCGTGCTGCAGCAACAGCAGCTTGGCCTCGGTGTTGACCCCGGTGCGCTGCACGCGCGGGGCGTACCAGGTGTAGCCGAGGCTGAGCCGCGGCACGCCCGGCTCCAGCGCATAGAACCGCGTGCTGCCGACGATCACGCCGGCCGCATCGCGGATCACGAACGGCAGCACCTTGCCTCCGGCCTGCACGTCCAGCGCGGCCTGCACGTAATGCCCTGCCCGCTCGGGCGACGGCACCTGGGTGTACCAGAGCTGGTCCAGGCCGCTGCCTTCCAGCGCCGCGGCCAGGCCGGGCACATGCTCACGCTGCAGCGGCTCCAGCATCACGTGCTGGCCGCGCAGGGTGGGTACGGTGGCCCAGGCATCGGCGTGGTTCATCGCACTCAGTCCTTCAGGCTCGGCGGGCGCGCGGCGCAATGGTCGACATAGGTTTTGATGCGGTCGATGCCATCGGCGCCGAACCAGAACACCTTCCAGGTGTTCTGCTTGTAGCAGCCATCGGACTCGGCGTAGTAGAAGTGGTTGATCGGGTTGCCGTTGCGCGAGCGCCAGAACAGCTGCGGGGTTTCTTCCAGCATCACGTTCCAGACCGCACGACCCAGGCCCTCGCCCTGCGCGTCATCGAGCACGGCGAACTTGTCCAGGTACACGCCTTCGGCTTCGTCGGTGAGGATGACCGCGGTGCGGTAGTTCTCGCTGACGTAGGCGCGCAGCAGCTTGGTCTTCTCGAAATAATCCGGCACCAGGGTGCGGCCGAAGCTGGATTCGATCAGGCCCTTCAGGCGCGGCAGGTCCAGTTCGTCCCAGCCGGTGGCGCGCAGCACTTTCTCGCCCTTGCGCACCAGCGTGCCCGAGCCCTTGTGGGTGAACAGTTCCTTGGCCAGGTCGGCCGGGCGGGTGATCGACACCGACGATTCCAGCGGCAGGCGGTCCAGCAGATCCTTGATCTGCTCGATCTTCACCTTCATGCCGCCGTGGATCCACGGCTGCGCGATCAGGTGGTCGTATTCGGTGGACAGGTTGATCGAATCGATCACGCTGCCCGACTCGTCCAGCAGGCCGCCGGTGCCGGTGAGGAAGATGATCTTGTACGGCTGCAGTTCCTGCACCAGCTCGTTGGCGGCGAAATCGGCGTTGACGTTGAGGATCTGGCCGCCGGCGGTCTCGCCCAGGCTGGTGATGACCGGGATCGAGCCGGCGCGCAGGCTGGCCTCGATCGGGGCCAGGTTGACCCGCTTCACTTCACCGACCAGGCCGTAGGTGTCCACGTCCAGGTATTCGGCTTCGAACACGCCGCCGGTGATGGAGGTGGCGCGCGCACCATTCTGCTGCAGGGCCTCGACCAGGCGCAGGTTGGACTGCTGGAACACGCGGCGCACGATCGCCAGCGCTTCCGGCGAGGTCACCCGCAGGCCGTTGACGGTCTGCTTCTCGATGCCGGCGGCCGACAGTTCGGCATCCAGCTGCGGGCCGGCGCCATGCAGCACGATCGGGGTCAGGCCGACTTCCTGCAGGAACGACAGCGAGGAGGTCAGCGCTTCAAGATCGTCGCGCAGCACCGCGCCGCCGACCTTGACCACGGCGAAGCGTTTGGCGTCCAGCTGCGAGAAACGCTTGAGGTACTGGCTGATCTCCTTCGCGCTGGCCATGCTGGAAAGCAGGCGCACGATGGTCTGGCGGGTCTGGCGGTGGGGCTGGAGGGCAGGAGACATTTCGGTTTCGTCAGAAGGTAGGTATCAGGCGCCGGCGGCGATGATGCGGTGCACGGCGTCGGTGTAGCGCTGCAGCTGGTCCAGCGTCACGAACTCATCGGCGGTGTGCGCCTGGGCGATGTCGCCCGGGCCGAACACCAGCGTGGTGTAGCCACCGGCCGAGAACAGCGAGGCTTCGGTCCAGAAATCCACGGCGTTGCCGATCGGCAGCTCCAGCGCATCGGCCACGTCGCGCGCCAGCAGGCGGCGGTTTTCGGCTTCGGCGATGTCACCGGCCGGCAGGCTGGGGCCACGGAAGGTTTCGGTGAACAGCGCAGCGTCCGGTTCGGCGAAACCGGCGAAGGTGGCCAGCAGCGCATCGATGTCCATCGACGGCAGCGGACGGAAGCCGAAACGCACTTCAGCGGCCGGGGCGATCATGTTGGCCTTGATGCCACCCTCGACGCGACCAATGTTGAAGCGCAGGCCGGTGAGGCCGCCGAAGCGCGCCGAGGCCAGCGATTCCACATGGTCGAGCGCGCGGTTGCCCCAGCGCATGGCCTGATGCAGCGCGCTGGCGGCCGCATCCTGCTTGCCCGAGGCATGGCCGGCACGGCCGGCGAACTGCATCAGTACCGAGCTGATGCCACGGTGGGCCAGCACGGCCTCGCTCATGGTCGGCTCGGCCACCAGCACCGCTTCGTACGGCAGGCCACGGGCCAGGAACGCGGCGATGCAGCGCGGGTCATTGGCTTCCTCGTCGCTGGAGAACAGGAACGCGGCGTCGCCATCGCTGGCATTGGCCGCGGCCACCAGCGCAGCGGCCGCGCCCTTGATGTCACACACGCCGAGGCCGACCACGCGGTCGTCCAGGCGGCGCATCACGTGCGGGTCGGCACTCCAGTGCGGCGAGTCCGGCACGGTATCCAGATGCACGTTGAACAGGTACTTCGGCGTACCGCGCACGGCATACAGGCTGACTGCACCGGCACCGTGGTCGATCACCTCGACGTTGAAACCGGGCAGGTTCGCGCGCAGGTAATCGAAGATGCCACCGGTGGTGATCGCACGCGGCGGGTTGCGGGTGTCGAAGGACACCAGGGCCTGCAGGTGATCGAGCGTCTGTTCAAGCATGAATCAACAATCCTGTGGAATTCCGCCGGGCATGGCCCG
>DOKO01000364.1 GCA_003510825.1 Stenotrophomonas sp. | reverse complement strand
CCAGCTGGTCGTAGCAGGACGCGCCGATGATGGCGTCGGGGCCCAGCAGGCCGCGCGCCGCGCCGATGTCGCCGTCGGTGCCGCCCAGGTGCACGCCGGCCGCGCCCACGGCCAGGGCCAGCTGCGGGTCGTCGTTGATGATGAGCGGCACGCCGTGGGCGGCGCACAGCGCCTGCAGGGCGACGGCCTGTTCCTGGCGCAGCGCGTCGCTGGCGGTCTTGTTGCGGTACTGCAGCCAGGTGGCACCGGCGGCCAGCAGCGGCGCCGTGCGCGCCAGCAGGCGTGCGGTATCGGGTTCATCCGGGGTGATCAGGTAGACGCCGCGGGGCGCCGGGGAAGCAGAAGTCATCGATGGCTACCGGTGAGTGGGCCGCGATGGGACAATGGCGGCCCGTGAATCCAGCCCTGATTATCCGATGAGCGACGCCACCCCCACCACCTTGCGTACCTGGATGTGCGTGGTCTGCGGCTTCATCTACCGCGAAGCGGACGGCCTGCCCGAAGAGGGCATCGCCCCGGGCACGCGCTGGGAGGACATTCCCGAGACCTGGACCTGCCCCGACTGCGGGGTGACCAAGGACGATTTCGAGATGGTCGAGATCGATTGAGCGCGGGTGGGTGCGGACCGTTGGGGTGGGTGCGGACCGTTGGTCCGCACAGCGGTAGATCAATGCAACCGCGGCATCGGCCCGCCGAGGTCGATCAGCTTTTCGCGCAGCCACTGCGCGTCGCTGGCCTCGGGGTTGCGGCGCAGGTACTGGCCCAGGTCGTGGCGGGCGCCGGCCACGTAATCCAGCTGCAGGTAGGCCAGGCCCCGGTCGCGCAGGGCATCGTCCTGTTCCGGGGCCAGCTTCAGCAGGCGGTCGGCACTGCGCGCGGCACGGTCCCACTCGCTGGCTTCGGCATACACGCCGTGCAGGTTGCGCAGCATGCGGATCAGGATCGCGCGGGTCGGCGCCGGGTCGAGGATCTGCGCCAGCACCTGGTCGTCCGGGGCCTGCCCGCCGAGGTGTGACTTGGCGCGCTCGCGCAGTTCGTCCACGTCCAGCGGGCGACCGCCGTTGAACGGGTCCATCACCAGCACGCCGTCGTCCACCGGCAGGCGTACCAGGAAGTGGCCGGGGAAGGACACGCCGTCCAGCGGAATGCCCAGGCGCCGGGCGACTTCCATCTGCACCAGGGCCAGCGAGATCGGGTTGCCCAGCCGCCGCTCGAACACCTGGTTGAGGTAGCTGTTGCGCGGGTCGTAGTACTCCTGGTGGTCGCCGCTGTAGCCCAGTTCGTCGAACAGGTGGCGGTTGACCGCGGCCATCTTCAGCGGCCAGCGCTCGATGGTGTCCACTTCCGCGCGCAGGTGGTCGACATGGCTCTGCACCAGCGCGTCGTACACGCCGGGCTGCAGGTCGGGGTATTCATCGCGCGCGATCAGCAACGCGGTCGGCAACAGTGGCAGCGCCTCGTCATCGACGTCGGCCAGTGCATCCCAGTCGGGGAGTGTGATCCGGTCCTGCATGGCGACAGACTGGAGGCAATCGCAGGCGGTTTCAAGCGGTGTGGCGTGAAAAGAACTTCGCCATGAAGAAACGGGGTCAGAGCCCTTTCGCGCGCGAAAGGGATCTGACCCCGGGTTCCGGCGGCCTTACTTCTCGATGCCGGGGCCGAAGGTCAGCGGGGTGCCGTCCTTCAGCTTCAGCTTCTCGGCCTGGCCGGCGTTGAGCTCCAGCACGTAACGCGCCGGGCCACCGCTGGGGTAGGGCGGGCACATGTCGCCGGCCGAGCACGGCGGCACGTCGCGCTGCTGGCTGACCAGCTTGCGCTGGCTGTCGAAGTACAGGATGTCCAGCCCGATCTTGGTGTTCTTCATCCAGTACGCCTGCATGTCTTCGCTGTCGTGGATGAACAGCATGCCGTGGTCGGCCGGCATCTGGTCGCGGAACATCAGCCCGCGGGCGCGGGTTTCATCATTGGTGGCCAGCTCCACCTGGTAACGGGCGCCGTCCAGCTCCACCCAATGGCGGGCGGCATCGGTGGCGCAGCCGGTCAGGGCCAGCAGGGGGAGGATCAGCAGCGAGCGCGGCGACATGTCAGCGTCCTTCGGGAAAATCAGAGCACGACCGGCGGTTCGCCGCCGACGATCACCACATCGGCGCGACGGCGCGCGAACAGGCCGACGCAGACCACGCCCGGCAGCTGGTTGAGCTCGCGCTCCAGCTTTTCCGGATCGGTGATCTCCAGGTTGTGGATGTCCAGGATCTGGTTGCCGTTGTCGGTCACCACGCCCTCGCGCCAGGTCGGCTGGCCGCCGGTCATGTCGCGGATCTGGCGGGCCACCAGGCTGCGCGCCATCGGGATCACTTCCACCGGCAGCGGGAACCTGCCCAGCACCGGCACCTGCTTGCTCGGGTCGACGATGCAGACGAAGCGCTCGCTGGCCTCGGCGATGATCTTCTCGCGGGTCAGCGCGGCGCCACCGCCCTTGATCAGGCACTTGTTGGCATCGCACTCATCGGCGCCGTCCACGTACAGCGACAGACTGCCGGCGTGGTTCAGTTCGATCACCTCGATGCCGTGCTGCTTCAGGCGGGCGGTGCTCTGTTCGGAACTGGACACCGCGCCCTTGATGCGGTGCTGGATGCGGGCCAGGGCATCGATGAAGTAGGCAACGGTGGAACCGGTGCCGACGCCGACGATCATGCCGTCCTGGACGTATTCGATGGCTTTCTCGGCGGCAAGGCGCTTGGCTTCGGACATGGGAGGACTCTCAGGCAGGGAATCAGGATTTCTTTTCGAGCGACAGCAGCAGCTTCCACTGCGCGGCCGTCACCGGGAACACCGACAGGCGGTTGCCCTTGGCAACCAGCGGGAAGCCCTCGCCGAGTTCGTCGGCGTGCAGCTTGATCTCGTCCAGCGCGATCACCTGCTTCAGCTTGCGCTCGAAGCCCACGTCCACCAGCATCCAGCGCGGGTTTTCGCGCGTGCTCTTTGGGTCGTGGTAATCGGACGTCGGGTCGAACTGGGTGTCGTCCGGGTAGGCCGCGCTGGCCACCGTGGCCAGGCCGACGATGCCCGGCACCTTGGTATTGGAGTGGTAGAACAGGATGCCGTCGCCGACCTGCATGCCATCGCGCATGAAGTTGCGCGCCTGGTAGTTGCGCACCCCGTTCCAGGGCTCGACCTTCACCTTGGCCAGGTCATCGATGGAAAAAGCGTCCGGTTCGGACTTCATCAGCCAATAGCGCTTGCGGGCGGTCATGCGTTCACGGGGGCAGCGGAGGGGAACAGGGTGCCGTCTTCGGTGCAGATCGCATCCACCGGCACGTCCCACGACGCCACCGGCAAGGACTCGACCTGCTGCACCGCGAACGCAGCACCGACCAGCCAGGGCGGCGCCGGCCGGTCGTGGCGGAAGGCGAAGCTGCGATCATACCAGCCGCCCCCCATGCCCAGCCGCCGGCCCTGGCTGTCAAAGCCGACCAGCGGGGTCACCACGAGCGCCATCTGCGTCGGCTCCAGGGTGTCTTCCAGGGCCACGTCCGGTTCGGGGATGCCGTAGCGGTTGCTGGTCAGTGGCTGGCCGGGACGCCACGGCGCGAAGCGCAGCACCTCGCCGGCCAGCACCGGCAGGCAGTAGGTCAGGCCTTCGGGCAGCTGCAGCTGCCAGCGGTGCAGGGCGATCTCGCCATCCAGCGCCCAGTAGCCGGCCACCGGGCCGGAGCGCGGGGCGAAGGGCAGGGCGAGCAGGGCATCGGCCAGCGATTCGGCGGCGGCGATGCGCGCGGGCGCGGAAAGATCACGGCGGCGTTGCCGCAGGTCGTGGCGCAGGGCCTGGCGCGGGTCGGTCATGGCAGCGTGCGGCGGGGGAACAGCCGTCATTGTGCCGGAAAGAACAAGGGCGACGCCCGAAGACGCCGCCCTTGCTGGAATATTGCATTCTCCGCAATGTCGATGCATGCGAAACGACCTTGAACCCGGGGGCTCAAGTGGGAACGCTGGAGAACCATCGGGCTTCCCGCTACAAGGCGGACCTGCACTCCCGGCGCTGTCGCGCTCCCGGTGTCGTTCTTAAGGGACAAGGCGAATGTTTGCACATGCCGTCGAGTACCGCAGAGAACGCGTCGCCATTATAGCCAGCGCGCAGGATCTGGATAGGCCGTTCGTCGGCAACAGTACGTGCCAATTCAGTTATGAAAAGACGCGATGCACACGCTTCTCACGTGCTGCTGTCGATCGCGCGGTCCAGGCGCCGGTTCAGATCAGCCAGCGTCTGCTGCAGGGCCACCGCTTGGCGGGCGTTCTCGTCGCGCAGCAGCTGCAGCTCGTGGGCCAGGTTGAGCGCGGCCAGCACGGCCACGCGGTCGACCGCGGCCATCCGGTTGCTGCCACGGATCTCGCGCATGCGCGCATCCAGCAGGCGCGCGGCGGCCATCAGGCTGTCGCGTTCATCGCCACCCACGCCCACCGTGTATTCACGATCGAGGATGCGGACGCTGACCGGTTCGGCGCTCATGTGTGCTGCTCCAGGGATTTGAGCCGGCTGATCATCGCTTCCACCCGCGAGCGGGCCTGCTCGTTCTTGGCCAGCAGCGTCGAACGCTCGGTCACCAGCTGTTCCTGCTGGTGGCGCAGGCTGCGGTTCTCTTCGGCCAGGCGCTGGTTGCGTTCAAGCAACGCTTCCACGCGGGCGGCGAAGGCCTGCAACTGGGCAAGGGGGTCGGCGGGTTCCATGCCGCACGATAGGCAAGCCGGGCAAGGGCGGTCAAGCGTTGCCGCAGCAGGGCCGGGCCGCCACGAGGAGGACCCGGTTGGGTTGCTACACTACCCGGCTCACGGGCGCGCGCGTGCGCGCCCCGGGTTTCCCTTACGAACGAGCCGCACGATGACCGAACTTCCCTCCGTCGACGACGTTTCCCGCGCCAGCCAGGAACTGGGCCTGGGCGCCACCGCTGCCGAGCTGCATGGCGGCCTGTGCGGCTGGCTGGCCGCCGGCGGCGCCCCCGGCAATGACTGGCCGGCACGCGTGCTGGCCGACGACAACCTGGCCCCGGTGCCGGACGGCAGTGCGCTGGCGCAGCTGCTGGAGGCCACCATCAAGCAGCTGGAAGACCGCGACTTCGCCTTCGAACTGCTGCTGACCGACAACGACGACGTGGCCGCGCAGGCCGACGCCATGTTCGCCTGGACCCGCAGCTTCCTCGGTGGCTTCGGCCTGGGCAGCGGCGGCCGCCGCCCGACCCTGTCCGAAGAAGGCGAGGAAGCGCTGACCGACATGGCCAGCCTGGCCCGTGCCTCCAGTGAGGATTTCGAGGCTGGTGGCGAGGACGACGATGAAGCCCTGTCCGAGATCGAGGAGTTCATCCGCGTGGCGGTGCTGCTGCTGCACGGTGACGTGGTGCTGGCCGCGCGCCACCGCCAGCGCCTGAACTGATGGATATCAAGCAGCGCACCGGCATCGCGGCCGGCGAGTACAAGCGTCGCCGCCGCCAGCTGATGGACATGGCCGGCGACGACGCGATCCTGGTGCTGCCGGCCGCATCGGAGAAGGTGCGCAGCCTGGATACCCATTACCCGTACCGGCAGGACTCGGACTTCCAGTACCTGAGCGGCT
The DNA here is from genome assembly GCA_003510825.1 of Stenotrophomonas sp. Classification (GTDB taxonomy): domain Bacteria; phylum Pseudomonadota; class Gammaproteobacteria; order Xanthomonadales; family Xanthomonadaceae; genus Stenotrophomonas. The sequence continues at coordinate 1,263 of DOKO01000364.1, read as the reverse complement.
TCCCGGAACCGGAAGCGGTGCTGGTGCTGATTCCCGGCCGCCGCCATGGCGAGGCCATCCTGTTCTGCCGCGAGCGCGATGCCGAGCGCGAAGCCTGGGACGGCGGTCGCGCCGGCCAGGACGGGGCGGTGGCGCAGTACGGCATGGACGATGCCTACCCGATCGATGACCTGGACGACATCCTGCCAGGCCTGCTGGAAGGGCGTTCGCGCGTCTATTACCACTTCGGCCGCGATGCGGACTTCGACCTGAAGCTGATCGGCTGGGTCAACCGCGTGCGTTCGCAGGTGCGCCACGGCGCGCAGCCGCCGCATGAGTTCCTGGAACTGGGCCACCTGCTGCACGAGCAGCGCCTGTTCAAGTCCGGTGCGGAAGTGGCGCTGATGCACCACGCCGCGCAGATCAGCGTGCGTGCGCACCTGGCCGCGATGCGGGCGGCGAAGGCGGGCATCCACGAGTACGAGCTGCAGGCCGAACTCGAGCGCGTGTTCCGTGCCAGCGATGCGGTGCCGGCCTACAGCAGCATCGTCGGTGCCGGCCGCAACGGCTGCATCCTGCATTACCGCGACAACAACGCGCGTTCGCGCGATGGCGAGCTGGTGCTGATCGATGCCGGTGCCGAGTACCGTGGCTACGCCAGCGACATCACCCGCACGTTCCCGGTGAACGGTCGCTTCAGTGCCGAGCAGCGCGCGCTGCATGACCTGGTGGGCGAGGCGCAGGCAGCAGCGCTTGCGCAGGCGAAGCCGGGCGTGGCCTACGAGACCGGTCACCTGGCGGCGGTGCAGACGCTTACCGAGGGCCTGCTGCGGCTGGGCCTGCTGAAGGGCTCGCTGGAAAAGAATCTGTCCGAGGGCCTGTACCAGCGTTTCTACCGGCACAAGACCGGGCACTGGATCGGCCTGGACGTGCACGACGTGGGCGATTACCGCCTGGCCGGCGATTCGCGCCTGCTGGAGCCGGGCATGGCTTTCACCATCGAGCCGGGCCTGTACATCGGTGCGGATGACACGACGGTGGAACCGCGCTGGCGCGGGATTGGCATCCGTACCGAGGATGACGTGCTGATCACCGATGACGGCCATCGGGTGCTGACCGAAGGGCTGGCGCGCAGTGCGGACGAGATTGAAGCGGTGATGGCGGGTTGAGGGTTTCTGGGTGGCAGGGCTTGCAGCCCTGCACCTGCTCAAGGCAACGGCCAAAGCCGAAGCAACAGCAACAGCTGGCATTCCGTGGGATGGTGGGGCGGTGTGGGTGGTCAGG
>DOKO01000368.1:5269-5404 GCA_003510825.1 Stenotrophomonas sp. | reverse complement strand
CCGCCGGAAGGCGGGGTTTTTGTTTGTAGCGCCATCCCGATGCATGCACGCATTGCGTGGACATGCCCGAACGCCGGACATGAAAAAACCCGCTTTCGCGGGTTTGATCATTTGCTGAGTCATGGTGCCCAGGAG
>DOKO01000368.1:0-4967 GCA_003510825.1 Stenotrophomonas sp. | reverse complement strand
GCCACCTGGGCGACTCAGGAGACGAATTATGGGGAACGACTGAGGATGTGTCAACAACATTTCACGCTTTTTTCTGCGGCGGTACGCCGAGGTGCTGCAGCAGGCTGCGCATCGCCGGTGACAATCGCGTCCAGTCGGCGAAGCACGCGCACAGGCGACGCTGCGCCCAGGCATCGGCAAGTGGTACCGCGACGGTGTGCGTGCTGCGCCGATGCTGCCGCGCGATCGTCTTCGGCACGATGCCCACGCCGATGCCATGGCCGACCATCGTGCACAGTCCTTCGAAGGTTTTCATGCGGATGCGCACATCGAGCCGGCGTCCTGCCTCGCCTGCGAGTTCCTCCACGTAGGTCTGCAGTGCATTGCCATCGGCCAGGGCGACGAAGGTCTCGCCCAGCACATCAACGAAGTCGAGCGTGCGTCGCGACGCGAAGCGGTGGTTGGCGGGCAGCAGCATCACCAGCGGGTCTTCGGACACCACGTGCCGCTGCAGGCCATCGGCCGGTACGGCGTCGCTGATGATGCCGGCTTCCGCTTGTCCAGCGGCGAGCGCGCGCACCACGTCGGTGCTGGTGCGTTCGTGCAGCTCCACGTGCAGGCGCGGCCGCTGCGCCAGCCAGGGCGCCAGCCGCGAGGGCAGGTAGTTGGTCAGCGCCGCGGTGTTGGCATACAGATGCAGGGTGCCGCGCGCGCCGTGGGCGAAGGCGTCCATCTCGCCGCGCAGCTGCGCCTGCTGCTGCAGGATCAGCCGTGCGTGGTGGGCGAGGGCGGCACCGGCTTCGGTCAGGCTGACCCCTCGCGGATGCCGGTTCAACAGTGCCGTACCGGCATCGGCTTCGATCGCGCGCAGGCGTTCGCTGGCCGAGCCCAGTGCCAGGTTGGCCAGCGCGGCGCCGGCGGTGATGCTGCCGGCATCGGCCACAGCCAGGAACAGGCGCAGGTCGGCGATGTCCATCCGCATTGTGAGTGCTCCGGTCGAGCCTGCCTTCGGCTGGTCCGAAGGCTGTGGCGGCAAGACCGCATTGTGCGCCCGTGCAGCGCCCGCTCCAATGGCGGCATGAACGAGACGATGTACTTCTATGGGTTGCTGGTGGTGGTGTTCGTGCTGGCCGGCGTGGTCAAGGGCGTGACCGGCATGGGGCTGCCGACGGTGGCAATGGGCCTGCTGGGCGGCGCACTGTCGCCGGTGGCGGCGGCCTCGATGCTGTTCATTCCCACCTTCGTCACCAACGCGTGGCAACTGCTGTCCGGTCCTTCGCTGGGCCCTACCGTGCGGCGGCTGTGGCCGATGATGCTGGCAGTGGTGGTGGTGACGCTGGGTTCGGCCGCGCTGCTGGTACGGGTGGATCGCACCTGGTCGCGCGTCGCCCTCGGAGTGGCCTTGGTGGTGTACGCGCTCTATGCGCTGGTGGCGCCGGTGTTCCGCGTGCCGCAGCGGCGCGAGCGCTGGCTGGGGCCGCTGGTGGGTGCGATATCCGGCATGGTCACCGGTGCCACCGGTGTGTTCGTGATGCCTGCCGTGCCTTACCTGCAGTCGCTGGGCATGCAGCGCGAGGAACTGGTGCAGGCGCTGGGCCTGGCGTTCACCGTGTCGACCATTTCCTTGACCACCGGACTGGTGATCAACGGTGCGTTTGGTGTGCAGCAGTTGGGGCTGAGCGCATTGGCGGTTGTTCCGGCGCTGCTGGGCATGTGGCTGGGGCAGGTGATCCGCCAGCGCATCAGCACACGGGTGTTCCGCGCGTGCTTCCTTGGGTTCCTGCTGCTGCTTGGGCTGGAGCTGATCCTGCGGCCGCTGTTCTGATTACGTTCGCCGGGCATGGCCCGGCGCTACCGCAATGCGCCTTCGTAGCGTCGAGCTTGCTCGACTGTTGGCGTGGAGCAGTCGAGCAAGCTCGACTCTACGCAGCCCAGATCGCAGGCAAGAAAAAACCCGCTTGCGCGGGTTGTTTTCTTTCTCGACATGGTGCCCAGGAGAGGACTCGAACCTCCACGAAGTTGCCCCCGCTAGCACCTGAAGCTAGTGCGTCTACCAATTCCGCCACCTGGGCGTCGAGGAGCGAGATTATGGGGTGTTGTTACCGGGGTGTCAACACTTCTCGAAAACAATCTTGGATCCGGGGTCGGATCCCGTTTCGCGTGCGGAACGGGCTCTGATCCCATTCCACTCGCTTGGGGGTCAGAGCCCTTTCCGTTGGAAAGGGATCCGACCCCGCTGCTGGATTACAGGCAAAAAAAATCCCCGCCGAAGCGAGGAGTTTTTTCGTTGGTGCCCAGGAGAGGACTCGAACCTCCACGGTTTTACCCGCTAGTACCTGAAACTAGTGCGTCTACCAATTCCGCCACCTGGGCGTTCCAGAGGCGCAATTGTGAAGATGAATCGGCAGGCTGTCAACGACCTCCAACAAATATTTCACGCGATGCTTCCAAAGCCGCCTCTGACCCGCTCTGCACGCCTGCAACGGCTACCATGTAGGGCGATGACTACCAAAAAACCAAGCAAGGGCGGGAGCAAGTCCCGCAGCCAGGCCCCGACCAAGGGCGCCAAGGCGGGCGCAGCCCGCACCACCAAGCCGGGCAAGCCGTTGCCGGGCTGGTTCCCCGAATTGAATGAAGGCGGTGCACCGCCGCGCGGCCGCAAGGGCCGCGGCGTAGATGCCGCCGCACCGGGCCCGGCCCCGGGCCGCAAGCTGCCGCCGACCGGCAAGGTGATCGACGATCCCTATGCCGCCCGCGAAGCAGAGAAGTATGAACAGCCGATCGCCAGCCGCGAGGCCATCCTGGCCCTGCTGGAACGCTGCGAAGGGCCGCAGACCGCCGAGGAACTGGGCGCTCGCCTGGGCCTGACCGCAGCCGACCGTGCCGAAGCACTGTCGCGCCGGCTGGGTGCCATGGTCCGAGACGGCCAGCTGGTGCAGAACCGCCGCGGCGGCTTCGCACCGATCCAGACCTTGAATCTGGTCACCGGCGTGGTGATCGCCAACCCGGAAGGGTTCGGCTTCCTGCGCCCGGTCGAGGGCGGCGACGATCTGTTCCTGCCGCCGTATGAAATGCGCAAGGTGATGCACGGTGACAAGGTGCTGGCCCGCGTGACCGGCATCGACCACCGTGGCCGCCGCGAAGGCAGCATCGCCCGCGTGCTCGAGCGCGGAATGACCCGCCTGATCGGTCGCTTCAGCATTGAAATGGGCATCAATTACGTGGTGCCCGATGACAAGCGCATCCAGCGCAACGTGCAGGTGCCGCCGGACCAGACCGGTGGCGCGCGCGATGGCCAGCTGGTGGTCTGCGAACTGACCCAGGCGCCGGACAGCCGCCGCCCGCCGATCGGTCGCATCATCGCCGTGCTCGGCGACAAGCTGACCGCATCGCTGGTGGTGGAGACCGCCATCCACGGCCACGAACTGCCGTTCGAGTTCCCGCAGGACGTGCTGGACGAAGCGGCTTCGGTGCCGATGGTGGTCGAGCCGGCGATGATCGGCGACCGCGTCGATCTGCGCAGCACGCCGCTGGTGACCATCGACGGTGAGGATGCCAAGGACTTCGATGACGCGGTCTACTGCGAACCGAATGCCGATGGCTTCCGCCTGGTGGTGGCCATTGCCGATGTCTCCAACTACGTGCGCCCCGGCACGCCGCTGGACGAGGAAGCGCAGAAGCGCGCCACGTCGGTGTATTTCCCGGGTTTCGTGGTGCCGATGCTGCCGGAGACCCTGTCCAACGGCATCTGCTCGCTGATGCCCAAGGTCGACCGCATGTGCTTCGTCTGCGACATGCAGATCGACCGCGACGGCGTGGTCAGCCATTCGCGCTTCTACGAAGCGGTGATGAACTCGCACGCGCGCCTGACCTACACCCAGGTGTGGAAGGCGGTGGGCGAGGACGATGCCGATACCAAGGCCTGGATGGGCCCGCTGCTGCCGCAGGTGCAGCGCCTGCACCAGCTGTACAAGGTGCTGTCCAAGGCGCGTGCCAAGCGCGGCGCCATCGAGTTTGAAAGCAGCGAAGTGCGCTTCGTGCTGGACAACCGTGGCGAGGTGACCCAGGCCGGCATGCTGGTGCGCAACGATGCGCACAAGCTGATCGAGGAATGCATGATCGCGGCCAACGTGGAGGCGGCAAAGTACCTGCTGTCGCGCCATGTGCCGGCCCCGTACCGCGTTCACGAGAAGCCGCCGGAGACCAAGTTCGCCGACCTGCTGGAATTCCTCAAGGAGTTCAAGCTGAGCCTGCCGCCGTGGTCGAAGGTGCGCCCGGGCGACTACACCAAGCTGCTGAAGAAGATCCGCGACCGTCCCGATGCCACGCTGCTGGAATCGGTGCTGCTGCGCAGCCAGAGCCTGGCGGTGTACAGCCCGGACAACAACGGTCACTTCGGCCTGGCGCTGGAGGCGTACGCGCACTTCACCTCGCCGATCCGCCGCTACCCCGACCTGCTGGTGCACCGTGCGATCAAGCACGCGCTGTCCGGCAAGCCGCTGGACAAGTTCACCTACAACGCCCGCGAGATGGCTGCGCTGGCGCTGCAGTGCTCCGAGCGCGAGCGTCGTGCCGACGAGGCCGAGCGCGAGGTTGACGAGCGTTACCGCGCCGCGTGGATGGAAAAGCACGTGGGTGGCCAGTTCGACGGCGTGATCAGCGGCGTGACCAGCTTCGGTCTGTTCGTGGAGCTGGATGAGTCCAAGGTGCAGGGCCTGGTCCACGTGACCCAGCTGCCGCAGGACTATTACAAGTTCGACGCCACCCGCAAGACGCTGACCGGCGAACGCCGTGGCAGCAGCTACCGGCTGGGCGACCGCGTGCGCATCCTGGTGCTGAAGGCCAGCATGGAAGAGCGCAAGATCGACTTCCGCCTGGTCGAGCACAAGGGTGAGGACGAGGGTGATGGCCTGCCGCCGCTGCCCGAACGCGGCAAGCCGGCCAAGCGCACCAAAAAGCAGTATTGAAAGGCGTGCCGACCAACGGTC
>DOKO01000235.1 GCA_003510825.1 Stenotrophomonas sp. | reverse complement strand
CGTGGTGCCGGTTGTCCTGAATTGCCTGCGGACCTGTCCATGCCTTCTTCCCGCTCTGCCGCTGCCCGTCGCCCGGGCAGCATCGCCCACAAGCTGATGCTGGGCACTGCTTCGATCGCGCTGCTCTGCTTCGGCATCACCGCCTTCCTCATCTACCGCCAGGCCAGTGCCAGCCTGGTCAATGCCTCGCGCCAGACCATGGGCAGCGAAGCCGTCGCCGAAGCGCGCAAGGTGTCTGCCGATCTGGGCACGGCCTTCGCCAGCAACGATGCGATGGTGGAAACCGTGCTGGCCCAGCGTGCCCGCGGCGATGCCCCGGACCGCGCCGCACTGGCCGCAGTCATTGGCCAGCAGCTGCAGGCGCACCCGGAATGGGTGGGCAAGAGCTCCATGTGGGAAGCCAACGCCTTCGACGGCAAGGATGCGGACTTCGTTGACAGCGAAGCGCACGATGCCACCGGTCGCTTCATGAGCTACTGGGCCTGGGAGGACGGCAAGACCGTGCAGTCGCCGATGACCGCCTACACCGATCTGCCCGACGGCTCGGGTGACTGGTACATGGGCCCGAGCCGCGACAAGCTGCCCAAGGTCAGCGAGCCGTATGCCTATGCCATCGGCGGCCAGCAGGTGCTGATGAGCACGCTGAGCACGCCCATCGTGGAGAACGGCACCTTCCTCGGCGTGTTCACCGTCGACTTCTCGCTGGCGGCACTGCAGAAGCACCTGGCCACGCTGACCCCGATGGGGGCCGGCCGGGTGGAGCTGCTTTCGCCCAAGGGCGTGGTGCTGGCGGCGGCCAATGCCGCCGAGATCGGCAAGCCGCGTACCGATGCGGAAACCCAGCAGATGCTGGCGCAGATTGCCGAGGGCAAGACCTTCGAGGCGTTCGAGCCGGATGCCGAAGGCAACGTGCGCCTGTACGTGCCGATGCAGGTCGGCGATGCCCCGCAGCACTTCGCGCTGGGCGTGGTGGTGCCGCACGCGGTGATCGTCGCCGAAGCCCGCCAGCTGCTGTGGCTGACCCTGCTGGTCGGCGTGATTGCCGCGCTCACCCTCAGCGCCGGCGTCTATGTGCTGCTGCGTGGCCTGGCCATTCGTCCGCTGGCGCAGGCCGTGCGCATCGCCAGCGATGTGGCGGCCGGCAAGCTGGATACCGCACTGCCGCCGCGCGGCAACGATGAAGTGGGTCGCCTGCTGGAGGCGATGCAGGGCATGCGCGGCACGCTGCAGGCGGTGATGGCGGCGCAGGCCGAAATGGCGCAGCGCCACGACGAAGGCCAGATCAGCTACCGCATGGATGCCAGCGCCTTCCCGGGCGAGTACGGCCGCATGGTGGCCGACAGCAACCAGCTGGTGGCGTCGAGCAACGCGGTCACCCAGCGCCTGGTGGAGGTGATGCAGCGCTACGCCGTGGGCGACCTCAGCGTGGACATGGAAGCCCTGCCGGGCGAGAAGGCGGTGTTCACCGCAGCCATGGCCACCACCAAGGCCAACCTTGGGGCGATCAACGAGGAGATCCAGCAGCTGGCCGCCGCGGCGGCAGCGGGTGACTTCGCGGTGCGCGGCGATACGGAGCGCTTCGAGCACGACTTCCGCCGCATGGTCGAAACGCTCAACACGATGATGCAGGTGAGCGACCACAACCTGGCCGCGCTCTCGACGCTGCTGCGCGCGATTGCCGCAGGTGACCTCAGCACGCGCATGCACGGTGATTTCCACGGCGTGTTCGCGGTGATGCGCGACGATGCCAACAGCACGGTGCAGCAGCTGACCCAGATCGTCGGCCAGATCCAGCAGTCGGCGGCGAGCATCCGCCTGGCAGCCGGCGAGATCGCTTCGGGCAACAGCGACCTGTCGCGCCGCACCGAACAGCAGGCGGCCAACCTGGAAGAGACGGCGGCATCGATGGAGGAACTGACCTCCACCGTGCGCCAGAACGCCGAGCATGCGCAGCAGGCCAACAGCCTGGCAGCATCGGCGGCTGGTGTGGCCAGCGAAGGCGGGCAGGTGGTCGGCCAGGTGGTGCAGACCATGGAGCAGATCGAGAACTCCTCGCAGCGCATCGCCGAGATCATCTCGGTGATCGATGGCATCGCGTTCCAGACCAACATCCTGGCGCTGAACGCTGCGGTGGAAGCCGCGCGTGCTGGCGAACAGGGCCGTGGTTTCGCCGTGGTGGCCAGCGAAGTACGCGCGCTGGCGCAGCGCTCGGCGGGGGCGGCCAAGGAGATCAAGGGCCTGATCGACGCCTCGGTGGCCCAGGTCGGTGCGGGTGCGCAGCTGGTGCACGGCGCCGGCCGCACGATGCAGGAGATCGTCGGCCAGGTCGGCCGGGTGAACGACATCATGGCCGAGATCTCGGCGGCCTCGCGCGAACAGTCGGCGGGCATCGAGCAGGTCAACCAGACCGTGGTGCAGATGGACGAGACCACCCAGCAGAATGCGGCGCTGGTGGAAGAAGCCACGGCGGCCGCACGGGCGATGGAAGACCAGGCCGAGCAGCTGGCGGTGGCGGTGTCGCGCTTCCGCCTGCAGGCCGACGCCCCGGCGGCAGCGAAGCTGCGCGCGGCCTGATGTCGCAAACGACGACGCCCGGCCGGAGCCGGGCGTCGTCAGTGCGGCCTGCCGGGCGAGGGCCCGGCGTTGGCAGCGGCTTAGAACATGCCTTCGAAGGGGTTCCAGCTGGTGCTGCCCTTCACTTTGTTCTGGAAGTAGCCGTAGTTGGCGCTGGAGGCGACCAGGAAATTGGTGGCAATCCACAGTGCGCGGACCACGATTTCCGGCAGTACGAAGGCCAGCGCGATCAGCACGATGTAGATGCCCACCACGACCAGCGCCTTGCGCCACATGCCCAGGATCAGCAGATAGATCCAGTTGAAGAAGAACGCGAAGAAATTGATGTTGATCTTCAGCCGGTCGCCGAAGGAAAGCGCCTTCCAGGCCTGCTTGAAGCCCGGTTCCTTGGGCGCGCCGTGCTGCTGGAAGAAGTTGAAGCGGAACTGCCACTTGGGGCTGTACTGCGAGAGGTCGACTGCGTTCATGAATGGGAGACGTCCCTGTGGGAAAACGTTTTCATGATAAATGTGTCGCATTCAGCCAACCAGCGTGGGCCGTCAAAAATGTGACGATGGACCAGTTGGGGCCTTGCATCCTCGCGTCGCACCGTCACCCACCCGCCTTGTTTTTAGGATAGGGTGCGCAGTCCGCTGCCGCTCAGGCTTGGCCCTGGCGCGTTGGCGGGATGTCCTCGGAGGTTGCATGACCACACCTGTTACACCGGAAAACGCACCCGGACCGGTGCTTCTGCCGACACCCGAAGTGGTGCAGGCGCAACAACTGCTCGCCCGCCAGCAACTGGCGGTGGCGATCGACCGCGCGCGCGCGGCCGCGAACCGCGATCCCGCGACACCCGAGACGACCTGAGCACTGGCAGGTGCCAACCTGGGTTGGCACGCTTCTGCGCGGATCTGCGGCGCCAACCCACGTTGGCGACGACCGGGACGGCTGATTCCGTGGTTGGGAATCATTATCATTTTGCTCGATCCAGTTTCCGCCACGCCTGCGTGTGCGCGGCATGCTCGAGCCCGCCGTCGCCCGCTATTTGCTGAATGGGCGAAATCCCCGGCGTAAACCTTCGCGCTCACCTTACATTTGCCCTCTTATGCTGGGCCGCATTTTCGATTCCGCCCCGTTGGAGATCGTGTGGGTTCCGGTAGTGACAGACATCTACTGCGCGGCGTGACGCCGTCGCAGGCAGGACAAGTGCGGGCGCCGGGAATGCGCGCGGGGAACCCTGGTGCATGCCGCCTGGCCAGGATGGCCAGCCACGCTGCCTGGGCGGAGTAGACGCGATGGAAGCTCAAACCACCTCCCACGCCGGCCCGGGCAACCCCGAGCTGGATGCCGGCTGGGCGCTGTTGCCGCCCGAAGCCCCCTTGCAGATGCCCGAGCAGACCCTGCGCGAAGGCAAGCTCAAGGTCCCTCGCCACCGCACCTCGCCGCGCATGATCAAGCTGCGCCGCCTGTACCTCTTCGGTGGTACTGCGGCGATGACCGCCGTGGCCACGCGGATGATGTGGCGGGTGCTGTCGACCAACGGCATCAGTGTGCTCGAGGCCTGTCTGCTGGTCCTGTTCGTCGGTCTGTTCGCCTGGATCGCGCTGTCCTTCGCCAGTGCCGTCGCCGGCTTCCTCACCGCCGTGTTTGACCGCGGCTACCGCCTGGGCATCGACCCGGACAAGCCGTTGCCGATCGTGCACAGCCGCACCGCGCTGCTGATGCCCACCTACAACGAAGACCCGCGACGGCTGCTGGCCGGCCTGCGCGCGATCTACGAATCGGTGGCCGCCACCGGGCAGCTGGAACGCTTCGATTTCTTCGTGCTCAGCGACACCCGCCGCGAGGACATCGCGCGCGCCGAAGAGCTGGTCTTCAACGAGCTGCGCGAACTGGTGCCCGATGGCAAGGTGCGCCTGTTCTACCGCCGCCGCAGCGACAACGGCGCGCGCAAGGCCGGCAACATCGCCGACTGGGTGCGCCGTTTCGGCGGCGCCTACCCGCAGATGCTGATCCTGGACGCCGACAGCCTGATGACCGGCGACAGCATCGTGCGCCTGGTGGCGGGCATGGAACACAACGCCGACGTCGGCCTGATCCAGACCCTGCCGTCGGTGATCGGCGGGCGCACCCTGTTTGCCCGCATGCAGCAGTTCGGTGGCCGCGTGTACGGGCCGGTCATCGCCCGCGGCGTGGCCTGGTGGCATGGCGCCGAGAGCAACTACTGGGGCCACAACGCGATCATCCGCACCCGCGCCTTCGCCGACCAGGCCGGCCTGCCGGCACTGCCCGGCCGCAAGCCGTTCGGCGGCCACGTGCTCAGCCACGACTTCGTCGAAGCCGCGCTGATGCGCCGGGGCGGCTGGGCCGCGCACATGGTGCCTTACCTGGGCGGCAGCTACGAGGAAGGCCCGCCGACCCTGACCGACATGCTGGTGCGCGACCGCCGCTGGTGCCAGGGCAACCTGCAGCACGGCAAGGTGGTCGGCAGCCGCGGCCTGCACTGGATCAGCCGCGTGCACATGCTGATCGGCATCGGCCATTACTTCACCGCGCCGATGTGGGGCATGTTGATGCTGATCGGCATCGCCATCCCGCTGTTCCAGGAAGGCATCGATTTCAACGCACTGCTGCACCTGTCGCCCAGCGTCTACTGGCGTGCGCAGGACGAAGAGCAGGTAGTCCGCCTGTTCGGCGCGACCATGGCCGTGCTGCTGCTGCCCAAGGTGCTGGGCTATCTGGCCATGCTGCTGGACCCGGTGGATCGCCGTGGTTGCGGTGGTGCCTTCCGCGCATTCGTGTCGATGCTGGTGGAAACCGTGCTGGCGGCGCTGATGGCGCCGGTGGTGATGTACGTGCAGTCGCGCGGCGTGGCTGAAGTGCTGTCAGGCCGCGATTCGGGCTGGGACGCGCAGCAGCGCGACGACGGCGGCATTTCCTGGATGGCGCTGATCCGCGGCTACGGTGGGCTGGGCGTGTTCGGTGCCTTCATGGGCATGCTTGCCTGGGCGGTATCGCCCTCGTTGGCGGTGTGGATGGCGCCGGTGGTGATCGGCATGGTGCTGGCCATTCCGGTGGTGGCGCTGACCTCCTCGCGTGGGCCCGGTGGCTTCCTGCACCGCTGGGGCCTGCTGGACATCCCCGAGGAAAACACGCCGCCGCCCGTGCTGGTGCGTGCCGCCGAGCTGCGCCGCGAAGCCGCCGAGCAGCCGCCGCTGTACTGATCGCCCCATGGCGGCGGCATAATGCGGCTCGAACTTGAAGGAGCCGCATCATGCTGCAAACGGTGGAACAGGAAACCGGCGCCTCGCCGCAGTGGTCGGTGATCTGGCTGCATGGCCTGGGGGCCGATGGCCATGATTTCGCGCCGATCGTGCCCGAGCTGGTGCGCCCGCACTGGCCGGCGCTGCGCTTCGTGTTCCCGCATGCACCGGTGCGGCCGATCACGATCAACAACGGCGTGCCGATGCGCGGCTGGTACGACATCGTCGGCATGGATTTCCGCTCGCGTGCCGACATGGCCGGCGTGCGTGAATCGATGGCCCAGCTGGATGCGCTGATCGCGCGCGAGATCGAGCGCGGCGTCGCCGCCGATCACATCTTCCTGGCCGGTTTCTCGCAGGGTGGCGCGGTCATCCTCAGCGCCGCACTGGAACGCACCGCGCCGCTGGCCGGCCTGATCGCACTGTCCACCTACCTGCCCGATGCCGAAGCGGCCCGCCGCGTCGACGGTGCTGTGGACGTGCCGGTGTTCATGGCCCACGGCAGTGGCGATCCGGTGATTCCGCTGGCGGTGGCCGAGCACAGCGCGCAGGTACTGCGCACGCTGGGCCTGTCGCTGCAGTGGCAGCGTTACCCGATGGCGCACCAGGTCTGTGCCGAAGAGATCCAGGCACTGGGCGACTGGCTGCAGGAACGGTTGGGCGTGGCCTGAGCCATGGCAGCCAGCGCCAGCCCGCCGTGGATGCCGGAACTGTGCCGCCTGCCGCGCGTGCTGGCGATGCTGGGCCTGGCCGAACTGGTGGTGGTGGTGCTGGCCCTGGCGCCCGATGGCAGCCGCCATTGGACGCTGGGCGAGCTGGCCTCGGCCAGTGGTTTCGCGTTGTGGCTTTCGCTGGCGGTCAGCGCCTGCCTGTGCCTGCTGCGGCGGGCACTGTCGACCCTGCCCGAGGTGCTGGGCGCGCTGCTGGCCATCGCCTTGTCGGCGCTCATCGCCGTGGCGTGCGCCGGCGTCGTCCATGCCCTGTACGCAGTGCTGGGTGACAACTTCACCCGCGGCATCAGCTTCTGGCGCTTCACCCTGGGCAGTGCCGCGACCACGGCGCTGATCACCGCGCTGGCGCTGCGCTACTTCTACGTGAGTGACCGCTGGGCCGCGCAGGTGCAGGCCAACGCGCGTGCCCAGGCTGACGCATTGCAGGCGCGCATCCGCCCGCATTTCCTGTTCAACAGCATGAACCTGATCGCCAGCCTGCTGCACCGCGACCCGGCCGTGGCCGAACGCGCGGTGCTGGACCTGTCCGATCTGTTCCGCGCCGCGCTGGGGGCCGGCGAAGGCGATTCCACACTGCAGGCCGAGTGCGAGCTGGCAGAGCGCTACCTGTCGATTGAGTCGCTGCGCCTGGGCGAACGCCTGCAGGTGCGCTGGCAGCGCGAGGAACCCCTGCCCTGGGATCTGGCGCTGCCGCGTCTGGTGCTGCAGCCGCTGGTGGAAAACGCGGTGCTGCATGGCATATCGCGCCTGCCCGAGGGCGGCACCATCGAGCTGCTGCTGGCCTGCAGGAACAATGAGCTGCAGATCACAGTTCGCAATCCGGCGCCGGATCCACAAGCCCCGGGTCTGGCCCTGGCACGGGGCGCGGGCCACGCGCAGCACAGCATCGGCCATCGGCTGGCGTGGCGCTTCGGTCGTGCCGCGCGGATGACGGCCGGCTGGAGCGAAGGCTACTATGCCTGCCAGGTGACAGTGCCGATCCAGTGAGGGAATGAGCGTGAGGGTAGTCATCGCCGATGACGAACCGCTGGCCCGCGAGCGCCTGCGCAGCCTGTTGGCGGCGCAGGAGGGCATCGACGTGGTGGCCGAGGCCGGCAACGGCGAGCAGGCCCTGCACGCGTGCGCGGAACTGCAGCCGGACCTGGTGCTGCTGGACATCGCCATGCCCGGGCTGGATGGCCTGGAAGCCGCGCGCCACCTGGCCAGTTTCGAACCGCGGCCGGCGGTGGTGTTCTGCACCGCCTACGACGCGCACGCGCTGTCGGCGTTCGAGGCGGCAGCGATTGATTACCTGATGAAGCCGGTACGTGCCGAGCGTCTGGCCGCGGCCATCGCGCGCGCGCGCACGTTCCTGGCCGGTCGGGATGGCCAGCCCGAGCACAGCGGCGGCCAGGCCCGCAGCATGCTGTGCGCGCGCCTGCGTGGCAGCCTGCGTTTGATTCCGCTGGACGACATCCACTACCTGCAGGCCGAAGAGAAGTACGTGGTGGTGCACCACGCGCGCGGCGAAGACCTGATCGAGGAATCGCTGAAGTCGCTGGAGGAGGAGTTCGCCAGCCGCTTCGTGCGCATCCACCGCAACTGCCTGGTGGCCCGCCATGAACTGGTGGAACTGCGGCGTGGCGTGGGTGGGCAGGTGCAGGCGGTGCTGCGGCATGGCAAGCAGCCGCTGGAAGTGAGCCGGCGGTGCGTGGCGACGCTGAAGCAGGAATTGCGGCATCTGTGAGGTTTCCGCGCGGCCTGCGGCCGCGACTGCTTTCAGATCAACATCAAGATCAACGGCAACGGCAACGGCGAGTTGGTCGGCTTGTTGGTGCTACGTGCCGGGTTGGGCCGGGGTGGGGTGGCGGGACACGCCGTAAACCCATCCCTGGGGGCTCGATGGCGCCATCCATGGCGCCAACGGTCCCGCCACCCCACCCCGGCCCAACCCTCTCGTTCTCCCTGCGTCGGACGGCAAGAGCAGAGCATTGTTGTTATCGGGTGGGGAAAGAGGGGTCAGATCCCTTTTCCTGCGG
>DOKO01000233.1:5154-6245 GCA_003510825.1 Stenotrophomonas sp. | reverse complement strand
TCGCGCAGCCACAATCCCTACGGCGACGGCACAGCCGCCAAACGCATCGCCGACGCCATCAGCAACAGCTGAATTGCAGAAAAAAAAGGGGGCTGCGCCATGCGCAGCCCCCTTTTCCGCTATCCACAACGCTGCTGGAAACGCCGGTTACGACCGATAGCCGTGGGGCGACCACTTGCCCCACTTCGCCTCGTACAACGCCTTGTTCTTCTCAAACAGAGCCTGTTTGGCCTCGGCCTTGAGCTTGTTGAAACTGGCGGAAAGATGGTGGTGCACGAACACGTCCTCCGCGCACAACCGCACCAGCCCTGCCTGCTCCAGCCGACGGCAGTAGTCGTCGTCCTCGAAGAAGCCCACGCCGAACTGCTCATCCAGGCCGCCGACCACGGTGTAGGCCTGCCGCGAGATCATCACGCAGAAGAAGGCACTGGTCGCGATCTCGAAACTCCGCCCGGCATTTGCCCGCGTGTACCGGCCCGCCAGCTCCACCATCTGATCCATGGATTCGTAGCTGATCTGGATCTTGGCTTCGTTGCCGATGTTGTTGGTCACCGGCCCCACCAGACCCGCATCCGCGCGACGGCGAAGCTGGTTGCGCAGGGTACGCAGCCAGCCCGGCGTCACGTAGGTGTCGTTGTTCAGCACGACCAGGTAGTCGCCGCGGGCCACATCCAGGCCTACGTTGTTGCCTGCCGAGAAACCAAGGTTGCTCTGGTTTGCGATGAAGCGCCGGTTGGCCGCGCCCTGCTCCCACTCCGCCAGGTACGCGGGGCTGTCATCGCTGGAGGCGTTGTCAACGACAATGATCTCGACGTTCTCATAGTCCGTGTTGACCTCCAGGCTGTGCAGGCACTGCTTGGTGTAGCCCAGGTTGTTGTAGGTCAGCACGACGATGCTGATCAGCGGTTCGCTGATCGAGGAGAGCGCATCATCCAGGGCCTCGGCCCGGTGCAGCCAGGTCTGCCGGGCCGCGAAGGCCTGCCGCGACGCCAGCAGGCTGCCATCATCGACCTCCGCCAGTGCGAGGCGGACCTGCTCCAGGTATCCCTCGTGGTCACCTGCCAGGCGCACCAGCCCTTCAAACTGGGCCA
>DOKO01000233.1:2833-4961 GCA_003510825.1 Stenotrophomonas sp. | reverse complement strand
CCAGCCCTTCAAACTGGGCCAGCTCCGGCAGATCCACTGAAACGACCGCCTTGCCCGCACTGAGATACTCGTACACCTTGACCGGGTTGGTCGCCAGGGTCAGGGGAATGACCTTGAAAGGCAGGAGGCAGACGTCGAATGCATGGAGCCAGTACGGCAGTTCGGCATACGGCACCTCGCCGACGAAACGCACGTTGTCGATGCCCTGCAGGCTGGCGGCAACGTTGGCCGTGTCACGACCGATCATCAGGACAAGCGCATCCGGGTTGTCCAGGGCAACGCGGCGCAACAGCTCTGCATCAAACCACTCTGCAATGGCGCCGTAGTAGCCAATGATGCGTCGGCCCTTCGCATCGGCGAAGACCTTGGCCGGCGCAGTGCAGAAATGAGCGTACTCGGTGGCGTTGCGCACCATCGCGATATTCCGCGCGCGCGGGCTGAGCTCGTCGTGCAACCACTGGGAAGTAACGACCAGCAGGTCCGATTGCTCGATCAGCTGGCGCTCGCCCTCCATGATGCTGGCAGCGTTGTCTTCGAAACCGCCATGGTGGTCCATGCAGTCATAGACAAGCTTCGCGTTCGGAAGGCACTGCGCCGGCTGCAGCCAATACGGGTGCTGCACGAACGACATGCAGCGAACCGACCGGGTCCATCCCAGCAACGCAGACAGGCTGGACTGGATCGCAGCCACCTGATCATTGCCGGGCATCGCGTGGTAGATCTGCGGCGCAGTGGCCAGGTTGAGATTCACCTGGAACAGGCGACCGCTGTCATCCAACGGCTCGACCTTGAAACCCGCTTCGGAGGCGTCGACGAAATTGTTGGAAATGTAGAAGACCCGGTGCCCCTTGGCAGCCAGGGCCATTGCCAGATGCTGGGGACGCTGGACGCGGAAGTTCCAGTCAATCACAGCCCAGACGAACACGTCCGTGGAGTTGGCGTCGGCCGCAGCGAGGGTCGGCAGGTGGGAGTAATCGACGAAGCCAAGCGGATCGCCCACGGTCACCTTCGGAGAAGGCGAGATGATCTGCGCCAGCCGCGCGCGGTCCGACGGATCCAGGCGACCATTGCGCAGCGTCCGGATACCGAAGCGCGTGGCTGCCTGCACCGAGCGCGGGGCATGCTTGCCGATGTTTCGAAGCTCCTGCATCGGGCTGGAGAGAAAACGCCGGATGACACGCATCGGCCGGGTGATACGCCAGGACGTGCTCCGCTGGAATGCATCCAGCTCCTGGTCCATGGCCAGCAGGCGCAACCGCAGTCGCTGCAACTGCACGTCGGCCGGCTGTCCGTCATCCGTGCCTGCAAGCGCGTCCAGCTTCGCACCTGCCGGGGCCCCCATCAGGTTGACGATCTCCGCTCCCAGGCGGAGCGTCGCGCCAACGCTCTGGTCGGCCTCGACGCGCGCCGCCGATGCCTGTGCGAGCAGCGCTTCGGTATCAGCCAACAGGCCGGCTCGAATGTTCCGATCCTCCTGCAGTTCATTCCTCACCTGCACCAGGTCAGCCTGTGCATCGTTGAGGCGATCCAGCAAGGTGCTGCCGACCAGCAGGGGCTGCAGCGCCTGCAGCGCAGATTCCAGGATCCGCGCATCGCGCGCTTCGCGTGCCACCTGCTCGTGGCTCCACGCTGGCCCGGTGGACTGTGCGGTCAGGTCGCGCACCAGCAGCCACTTGTCCAGATCCACACGCAGCTGATCCAGCGCCTGCACCTGCTCCGGTGCAGCAGGCACGTGGCTGCGCAGCGTGCCCAGGTCGCCATTGAGCTGCAGCGCAAGCTGCGTTGCCGAAGCGAGAAGCGGACGCAACGGGCTGGGGGGTTCGGTACCCAGCTGCAGATCCTGCAGGGTCAGTGACTGCTCACCCAGCCAGGCGGGGTCGGCCCAGACCAGCAGCACCTGCTCGCCCGGCCAGAAGCAGGGGTGATCATTCCGCGTATCGCGGACACTGGCATGCACCAGCACCTTGCCGTCGATCTGCTGCGGAATGTTCTCCGGCATGAAGGAGGCATGGTGCTCTTCGATGCGATGCCGCTCGCGATAGGGCAGCATCAGGACGATGCAGTGCCGGGCGCGCGCAGCAACCGTGCCGAGTACCTTCCACGGTTCGTGGAAGTGTTCCAGCGTGTT
>DOKO01000233.1:1338-2671 GCA_003510825.1 Stenotrophomonas sp. | reverse complement strand
TCGTCGCTGATGAAACTCAAGCCCGGGAAGCGCTGCTTTGCGTCGGCAATCGCAACGGCAGAGAAGTCGACCCCGGTGAACATCGCGCCGGGAATGCTCTGCGCGACTTCCTGGGTACCGTCGCCCAGTGCGCAGCCCCAGTCGCACCAGGTCAGGCGGCGCTGGCTGCTGGCACGCACCAGCCAGGCGGGCAGCATCTGCACGGCAAGCGCGCCAAAGAAGCGTGACTGTTCGCGTCCGCCGAGATCCTCCCAATCCTCACCGAAACGACCGTTCCAGTAACTCTTGGAATTGATTACGTCATCAGACACGGGGCAACTCCTTGAACACATGCTCGATTTTGGGTTGGTAAATGCCGAAGTGGCGAACCGGGCTGATCACCGAGAAGTACCGCACGCCCTCGATGTACTCGTAGTACTCCACAACCGGCCCCGTGCGCTTCTCGACTGCAGCGACGAGGAAGTACTTGCCTTCAACCAATCCGTTCTCGAAGGCGAACTCGATCTCCACCTCGGCACCTGCTGACCAATGCGCCGGCGGCGTGGTGCTGCTGTCGTCGGTACTGGATACGACGATGTCGTGTCCTCTCAGATCCTTGATGGAGAACGCGACCCGGAACGACTCCGGCGCGTAATCAGGAGGCAACAGGACCCGGATCCCGATGCGGCAGCGCTGGCCCCATTCGAGCAGTTCGCAGTCCCGTTGATCACCCGCGGCCAGGGTCACGGCGCGGATCAGGCCGATCTGCTGTCCCCAGTGCGCCAGGGGCTTTTCCTTGTGAACCGTCGGTGCATCGGGAGCTGCCGTGTCCTGCACGCCAGCGTCCCCGCCGGCACTGGTTCCCTCTTCATCGTGCGCATCGACGCCCACCGATGGATGCAGCGCCTCGGGATCATCCTGGAAGATGGATTCCATGTACCGGGAGCTGACCTGCAGCACCGGCCCCAGTTCCTTCATCCCGCCGCGCTCCAGCCAGAGTGCGCGCTGGCACAGCGTGCGCACGGCGGCCACGTCATGGCTGACGAAAAGAACGGAGGCGCCGTCATCCTGGATGGCCCGGATACGCTTCATGCAGCGCGCCTGGAAGCGCGCATCGCCCACGGCGAGGGCTTCATCAACCACGAGGATGTCGGCGTCCACGGACGTCGCCACCGAAAACGCCAAGCGGACGAACATGCCGCTGGAATAGGTCTTGGTCGGCTCATCGATGTACGCACCGATGTCGGCAAACGCACAGATGTCGTCGAAGCGGCTCTCGATCTCCGCGGTTTCCAGGCCGAGAAGGCGACCATTGAGGAACACGTTCTCCCGGCCGGTGAACTCCGGGTTGAAG
>DOKO01000233.1:0-1214 GCA_003510825.1 Stenotrophomonas sp. | reverse complement strand
GGTGAACTCCGGGTTGAAGCCAGCGCCCAGCTCCAGCAGCGCTGCGATCCGGCCACGCACTTGGACGTGCCCTTCGGTCGGGGTCAGCGTGCCGCACAGCATCTGCAGCATCGTGCTCTTGCCCGAGCCGTTGCGCCCCATCACACCCAGCGCTTCACCGGGCGGAACCTCGAAGCTGACACCACGCAATGCCCAGACTTCCTTGCTGTGCTTGGCAGGTGCCATGCCCAGGCCGCGACGCACCGGATCGGTCATCAACTGCATCAGCCGGTCAACCGGCTTGGCAAACATGTCATAACGCTTGCCCAAGCCCTCCACCCTGATCAGCGCGTCAGATGACATCGGCAAAACCCCTACGCACGTACTGGAACACGGACAGCCCGAACAGCATGATCAGCAGCCCCACAAGGTACTGCCACAGCAGAAGCCCCATGTCCGGCCAGTGGCCGAATATCAACGTATCGCGCACCCCGTCCATGACGCCGGTGATGGGATTCAGCTCGACGACATGACGGAAGGAGGCGGGAACCGCGGTAATCGGATAGAACACCGGCGACAGGAACAGCAGCATCGTCGTGACCAGCGGCATGATCTGCCCCAGATCGCGCAGATAGACACCCAGCGCGGAGAACAGCCAGGTGCAGCCAAGGGTCGCCAGCAGCAATGGCATCATCACGACCGGGAAGGCGATGGCCGTGACCGGAACGCTGCCCTTCAGCAGGAGCATGGCGATCAGCAGCACCAGCAGGCTGACCAGCATGTGGAACAGTGCCGACAACGCGGTCGATACGGGCAGTACTTCCAGCGGAAACACCACCTTCTTCACGAACTGCCCATTGGCCGTGATCAGGCCCGGCGCCTTGTTGAGGCATTCGGAAAAGAAGCCATAGACCACCAGTCCCGAGAACAGGATCAGCGCGAACTCCGAAGTCAACGGCGCGTCACTGTGCGTACCCGTCCAACGCGAACGGAAAATGACGCCGAACACGAACGTGTACACACCCAGCATGAGCACTGGATAGAAAAACGACCAGGCAAGACCGATCACCGAGCCTTTGTAGCGTGCGAATACATCCCGCTTGGCCATTTCCCAGGCCAGGCTTGCCCGGGTGGCCAATGAACGCTCCGACGTGGCGGGCGCATGGGTCACTGCAGCGCCCTTTCCAGATCCAGCTGCAGGTCACCCAGGTCTTCCACGCCCACGCTCAGGCGCA
>DOKO01000082.1:505-5597 GCA_003510825.1 Stenotrophomonas sp. | reverse complement strand
CGGACCCACCCCGCCTTCGACGGTTTTCCGCGATCTGTGGGAACGGCACGGGGTCGGATCCCGTTGCATCGCAACGGGCTCTGACCCCATTGCTAGGGGGCGGCCAAGTAGCGCTGCCAGAGGTGGTTCACCAACTGCATCTGCGGGTCGTACTGGCGTTTGCGTTCAACGAATGCGTTCCACTGCGGGTACGCGCGCTGGAACTGGTCGCGCGTGGCGTGCGGGCGATAGGGCAGGTAGTAGCGGCCGCCACAGTCCACCGCCGCGTCGATCAATGCGCGGGTCCAGCGTGTGGACATCGTGTCGCCCCACGGGTGCCGTCGCTGCTTGTGGTACAGCACGAAGCAGAACACTTCTTCGTTCGCCCACTTCATCAACGCGGTCGTATCAGCAGGGGCGTGGCGGATCGAGACGTTCAGTGCGTCGACACGGTGGTGCTGCAGGATCGCAGCCATGCGCGTGGCGAAGGCCTGGAAGCTGCGCACGGGGATGAAGTATTCCTGCAGCAGGTAGGTCGACATCGCGCGCGTGCGTGGTTCCAGCGCGGCCACGTCCAGGCTCGCTTCCAGGTTGCGATGGATCACCCGCGGTTCGGCAATCTGCTGCTTCACCACCGAGCTCTCGCGCAGCTGCGGGCCGCCGGGCAGCTCGGTGACGGCCCAGATCATGTTCTGTTCGTGGGCATAGTTGGCACCCATCGGTATCAGGCGCCGGGTGTCGGTCAGCGCTGCAGTGCTGCGCAGCCAGGTCACGGTCACCGGTGCATCGAAACGCGGCGGAATGAGGTCGGCGTTGTGCATCAACGCATCGCTGCGCGACGCCACGTTCTCGCGGAACCATTGCGGGTAATCGGCCAGTGCCACCCGCTCCATGTGCCGCGCCATGCGGTCGTTGTCGGCCAGGTCCAGCTCGACTTCACTGACCACGCCGATCAGGCCATAGCCACCGATGACCGCGGCGAACAGCTCCGGGTGCTGTGTGCGCGAGGTCTCGACCACCTCGCCGGACCGCATTACCACCTGCAGCGCACGCACGGTGGAAGCGATGCTGCCGCTGCCGACGTAGCGACCATGGCAGTTCACCGACACCGAACCGCCCACGGTGAAATTGCTGAAGCTCTGCATCACCTTCACCGACAGGTTGTGCGGGTCCAGCCATTCCTGCAGCGCGCGCCAGCGCATGCCGGCCTGCACGCGCACCGCCTTGCGCGCGACGTCCAGCCACAGCAGGCGGTGGCTCGGCGTCAGGTCCAGCTGCAGGGCGCCGGCCGCACTGGTCTGCCCGCCCATGCTGTAGCGGCCGCCGGCCACGCAGATCGTGCCCCGGTGCTGCTGCAGGGCGGCCTGCAGGTCGGCCGTTTCGGCAACGGCCCGCACCGCGGCCACGTCGGTGGGTTCCAGCTGGCTGATGTCGTTGGCCACGGGCGTGCCGCGCCGGGTACAGGCACTGGCGGCAGTGGCGGCGGCACAGCCTGCGATGAACGCGCGACGGGTGGTCATGGCAATCCCTGCATGAGTGTCCTTGGGCGCAGTGTGCCCCGGCACGGCGGGAGCGGCCAGTGGCCCTTCCGTGGGCGGGTTCTCAGGCTGTGAGAAGCCTTCGCGTCATACTGCATCCGTAGCGTCGGGTGGCATCTCAGGCACAGTCAGCGGGGGCAGGGTAGTGGCAGACAAGTACTGCGATCTGGTCATGAAGGGCGGCATCACCAGCGGCATCGTGTACCCCAATGCGGTACTGGCGCTGGCCCGCGATTATCGGTTCAAGAGCATCGGCGGCACCTCGGCCGGCGCCATTGCCGCGGCGGTCGCGGCAGCGGCGGCCTATGGCGATCGCCGCCAGCAGGCCGGCGAGCACCTGGCTGACGACGCCGGCTATGGCGGCCTGTCGGCGGTGTCGGCGCAGCTGTCCCGGCGCGGCTTCATCTACAGCCTGTTCCAGCCGGCGCGCGGTGCGCGGGCGGCCTACCGGCTGCTGGTGGCGCTGACCGGTGGCTACGGCTGGCCGCGCAAGCTGCTGTGCCTGGCGGTGGCCGTGTTCGAGATCGCCCCGCTGGAAGTGCTGGTGTCGCTGGCACTGCTGCTCGGCCTGGGCTGGTGGGGCGGCGGTTGGAGCGGCGTGGCGGCCACCCTGCTGCCGTCGCTGCTGTGCGCCTATGGTGCAGGTGTGGCCGGTGCCGCGCTGCGGGTGGCGCGGGTGGCACGGCGCAACCTGCTGGGCCTGTGCAGCGGCCTGGGCCGCGATGCGCGCAAGCCGGCGCTGACCGAATGGCTGCACGAGAGCCTGCAGCAGCTGTCCGGCAAGCCGCTGGACGCACCGCTCACCTTCGCCGACCTGCACGACGCGCCCCGTTATGCCGGCGAGCCGGAGAGCCCGCATGCGATCAGCCTGCAGATGATCACCACCTGCGTGTCGCACAACGAACCGCGCACGCTGCCGCTGGGTGGCGCGCAGTTCTGGTTCCTGCGCGAGGAGTTCGAGCAGCTGTTCCCGGCCAGCGTGGTGCAGTGGCTGGTCGACCATGCCGGTGCGCCGGTGGATGTGGAGGGCCGGCAGTACTACCACCTGCCGCAGGGCCCGCAGTTGCCGGTGCTGGTGGCCACCCGCATGAGCCTGAGTTTCCCGCTGCTGATCAGCGCGGTGCCGCTGCATGAACCCGCGCGCCGCGAGCGCCGCTGCGAGCCGTCGCCGGCCGCGGCCGATGCCGAACACAACGTGGCCGACAGCATGGAAGGACTGACCAGTGCCGGCCAGTCCTGCGGGCCGGTCATCACCGCGTTCCGCATCTGCTGGTTCTCCGATGGCGGCATCAGCAGCAACTTCCCCATCCACCTGTTCGACGCGGCGATGCCACGCTGGCCGACCTTCGCCATCAACCTGGTCTACCCGCAGCACGCCGAGGATGTCAGCCACGGCACCACCGGCCAGCAGGCGCTGGAGCGTGCGGTGGTGCTGCCCACCGAGAACCGCCACGGCTGGCAGCGGCATTACCAGTCCATCGCCACGCCGCTGGCCGCGGCCGAGCTGGGTCGCTTCCTGTTCGCGGTGGTGGCGACCATGCAGAACTGGCGCGACCTGCTGCAGGCGCGTGCACCGGGCTACCGCGACCGCATCGTGCATGTAAGCCTGCAGGGCGACGAAGGCGGCATGAACCTGGACATGCCGCAGGAGGTGCTCAGCCGCATCGCCGACAAGGGCAGCCTAGCCGGCGCACGCTTCTGCGCGTTCTCGTTCGAGAACCACTACTGGATCCGTTGGCGCAACCTCGCTTCGGCCTACCAGCGCTACACGCTGGAAGTGGCGCGCACCGACGACCCTGCGCAGCAGGTGCTGGCTTATCGTGCGGCGTATTCCATCGTCGCCCGCGGCGAACCCGTGCCGCCGTCGTACAAGCTGGGCTCGGAAGACAAGCGTCGTGGTTCGCAGCAGCTGTGGGCGCAGATGGTGGAGCAGGGCCGCACCTGGGAAGACCTAGGCCCGGACCTGACGGACGGCGCACCACGCCCGCTGCCGCAGATGAAGGTCACGCCGATCTACTGACCGCGATCGCTACAATCGCGGCCCCCCATTGCAAGGAACGCCCCATGTCCGCCCGTCAGCAACTGCTGGACCTGCTTGAACGTCTTGACGCCCGTGATCCGGAGCACCTGCCGGTGGTACCGCTGGCCGCGTACTTCGAAGGCAACGACTTCGAAGAGTGCATCGCACCGAACCAGTGGGGCTACGGTCGCCCGCCGATTGCCGAGCTGTACGCACGCCTGGCCGCGATTGGCGAAAAGCCTGAAGTGGAAGGTGTCTACGTGGGCCTGCACCAGGACTGGGGCAGTGCACTGGAAGACGACAGCGAATGGCCTGCAGCGGAAAACGTGCACGTACTGACCAGCGCCGACGCCGCAACCGTTGAAGGCTGGCTGCAGGGCCTGGAATGCGACGGCGTCGGCGAAGGCTGGCCGTACGGCCAGCACATCGACGCGCCAGCACCCTCGGAAGGCCACCGCGTACTGACTGTGTTCTGGGATTGAAACGTGCCAACCAAGGTTGGCACCTACCAGAGCGGTTATCCGGATGGGGTCAGAGCCCGTTGCGTGGCAACGGGATCCGACCCCGTGCCGACCAACGGTCGGCACTCACCAGAGCGGTAGATCCACGCCATGCGTGGATGCATTTCAAGATAAGAATTCATCCGGATGGGGTCAGAGCCCGTTGCGTCGCAACGGGATCCGACCCCGTGCCGTCCCGACAGCTCGCAGGAAGCTGTCGAAGGCGGGGTGGGTCCGGTTGCAGGGGCGTGAGCCGCATGGATGCGGCGACCGAGCTTACATGGACGTACTTGCAGCGTCCCCTGCAACTGGACCCACCCCGCCAACCCACGGAAAGCCCGCTGTTGCTGTTGCTTCGGCCGTTGCCGTTGCCTCGGCAGGTGCAGGGCGCAGCCCTGCAAACCCCTTACCTCCCCGGCAACTGCGCAAACGCGCGCTGCATGCAGTCCTCCCGCGGGCACACCCGGCACCCCGGGCCAATCGACACCGAATTCCCCGGGCTCTGCACATCCAGCCCCAGCGAATACACCAACCGCTCCGCATGCTGCAGGTCGCAGCCCAGCGCCACCGCAAACGTCTTGCGCGGCTGCCCATGCCCCACCGGCCCGCTGCTCACCTGCCGCGCCAGCCAGAAGTGGCGTCGCCCATCGGGCATGCGCGCGGTCTGCGTCAGGATCCGCCCCGGCTGGTTGAACGCCTCGTAGACGATCCACAGCGGGCATGACCCACCCACCTGCGAGAAATGGAAATCAGTCGCCGAATGGCGCTTGGACACATTGCCCGCACGGTCCACGCGGATGAAGAAGAACGGCAGCCCCGGCGCACTGCGCCGCGCCAGCGTGCTCAGCCGATGGCACACCGCCTCGAAGCCCACGCCGAACTGATGCGCCAGCAGCTCGATGTCGTAGCTGCTGGCCTCGGCCGCACGCAGGAAGCGCATGTACGGCATCACCAGCGCACCGGCGAAGTAGTTCGACAGACCAATGCGCGCCTGCGCGATGCGCGCGTCATCGTGGAAGCCCGCGCGGGCGATCACCGCATCGATCTGCGGCAGG
>DOKO01000082.1:0-308 GCA_003510825.1 Stenotrophomonas sp. | reverse complement strand
GAAGGCCTGCTGGCCCGGTTCCAGGTAATCGGGCAGCCACAGCCGCCGCGCCCCGGCATCGAACTGGCGCTTCTCGCGCCCGGCCTGCAGCGCGGCCACTTCCACCAGCACGCCGTGGCGGTCGGCCAGCAGCTGTCGCAGGCGCGGCGCCACATGGCCCGGTGACAGCCCCCACTCAGCGAACAGGCGCTCGGCCAGCTCGTCCAGCTCGGGGATGTGGTTGTGCATGCGGTTGAAGAACTCGCGCACCTGGTCGCCGGCAGGCAGGGTGCTGCCGGCCGCAGGCTCGCCCAGCTGGAATTCCAGCG
>DOKO01000084.1 GCA_003510825.1 Stenotrophomonas sp. | reverse complement strand
GGTAGACGCCAACCTTGGTTGGCGCTTGTATTCTCCCGTGTGCCAACCAAGATTGGCACCTGCCAAAGGCGCATCAACGGCAGTTGTAGACCCAGGTAGTCGCCAACCTTGGTTGGCGCCCCGTATCAACGGCTCATCGAATACGGCGCCTGCGCGCCCTGCCCCGGCCACTCCTTGTTCGGTTCGGCCTGCATGGTGAAGGTCAGCTCGCCACCGGCCAGAATCTCGTCGTGGCGCAGGAAGGTGCGCTGCAGCGGCTTGCCGTTGAGGCTGACGCTGCCCACATAGGTGTGCTTGTCGTCCAGGCCGTTGGCCACGATCGTGAACGTCTTGCCGTTCGGCAGGCGCATCGCGGTCTTCGGCAGGAACGGACGGCCCAGGATGTACTCGCCCGAACCCGGCGCCACCGGATAGAAGCCCAGCGCGGTGAACACGTACCACGCCGACATCTGGCCAACGTCATCGTTGCCGGCCAGGCCATCGGGGCGGTCAGCGTACTGCGTGTCCATGATCTGTTTCAGGCGGGCCTGGCTGCGCCACGGCTGTCCAGCGTACGAATACAGGTAGGCCACGTGGTGGCTGGGTTCGTTGCCGTGCGCATACCAGCCGATCAGGCCGGTGATGTCTTCCATGTGCTCGAAGATGGACGGATCGACCTTGGCGTTGAACACTTCATCAAGCCGTGCCAGCAGCTTGTCGCTGCCACCGTGCGCTGCGGCCAGCCCGGCCACGTCCTGCGGCACGTACCAGGAATACTGCCAGGCGTTGCCCTCGGTGTAGTCGGTGCCGTAACCGCTGGCACTCGGGTCGAACGGCGTGCGGAAGCTGCCGTCACGCTTGCGCGCGCGCATGAAGCCGGTGTCCTTGTCGAACGCGTTGCGCCAGTTGCCGGCACGCTTGTCGAAGGTGGTGGCCACATCGGTCTTGCCCATCGCCTGCGCCATGCGCGCGATGGTCCAGTCGTCAAAGGCATATTCCAGCGTCTTGCTGGCGGCCTCGCCTTCCTCGTCGATCGGCACGTAGCCCAGCTCGCGGTACTGCGCGATGCCGTCGTAGGGGCCGTAGTTGGCCGTCTCGACCATGGCCTTCAGCGCCTTGTCGGCGTCGAAGCCACGGATGCCCTTGACGTAGGCATCGGCGATCACCGGCACCGCGTGGTAGCCGATCATGCACCAGTCTTCCAGGCCGTGGAACGACCACACCGGCAGCATGCCGTAGGGGCTGTGGTCGTGGTGGGCCAGCATCGAATTGATGAAGTCACTGTTGCGCTTTTCCGGCTGCACCAGGGTCAGCAAGGGATGCAGGGCGCGGTAGGTATCCCACAGCGAGAAGGTCGAGTAGTTGGTGTAGCCCTCGGCCTTGTGCACCGCATTGTCGGCGCCGCGGTACTGGCCGTCGGCATCCATGAACAGCGTCGGCCCCAGCATGGTGTGGTACAGCGCGGTGTAGGCGCTGCGGCGCGCATGTTCGGGGGCGTCGATGTCC
The DNA here is from genome assembly GCA_003510825.1 of Stenotrophomonas sp. Classification (GTDB taxonomy): domain Bacteria; phylum Pseudomonadota; class Gammaproteobacteria; order Xanthomonadales; family Xanthomonadaceae; genus Stenotrophomonas. Next base: position 9,816 of record DOKO01000084.1, on the reverse strand, counting down.
AGCACCGACAGCGCCTTCGTCCACTCCTGCTTCGCCTGCGCACGCACACGGTCGAAATCGAAGTCGGACACTTCGGCGTCGAGATTGGCGATGGCACCGGCCTCGCTGACCGGAGAGATCGCGACCTTGACGATCAGCGGCGCATCCAGCTTGCCGAAATCGAAGGTGCCGACCAGCTGCCGGCCTTCGATCTGTGCACGCTGCTTCGGATCCTTCTCACCCGGGGGCGCGAAGCCCTTGTAGACGATGTCCTTCTCGGTGCTGTGCAGCTCGTGGCGGGTCAGCGGCCGCGAGAAGCGCATCGCGAAATACAGCTGGCGACCCGCCGCCCAGCCGCGCGTTTCGCGGAAGCCGGTGACGGTGCCGTCGTCGCGGACGCGCACCCGCGACCACAGGATCTTGCCAGGGTAGTCGTACATGCTGGTGCGCATGTCCAGCAGCATCTTCGCGTCGGTACCCTTGGGGAAGGTGTAGCGATGCACGCCGACGCGGGCGCTGGTGGTCAGCTCGGCGCGCACCTTGTAGTCGTCGAGGGTGACCGCGTAGTAGCCGGGCTCGGCCTTCTCATCGTCATGGCGGAAGCGCGATGCATAGCCGCTGCGCGGCTTTTCCGGGTCGCCGCGTTCCAGGCCGGGTTCGCCGGTGAACGGCATCACCAGGATGTCGCCCAGGTCCGAGTGGCCGGTGCCGGAGAAATGCGTGTGCGAGAAGCCGACGATGCTGCTGTCGTCGTAACGGTAGCCGGCTGCCCAGCCATAGGCCTTTTCGCGCGGCTGGATGCGCGTGTCCGGGCTGAGCTGGACCATGCCGAAGGGCACGGTCGCACCCGGGTAGGTATGCCCTTCCCCGCCGGTGCCGATGAAGGGGTCGACCGAGGCATATGCCTTGTCGGCGGCGGACTTCGGCGTGGCGGCCGTGCCCACGCCGGAGGCGAGCATGGCAGTGGCGGCGACGGCGATCAGGAGGCGACGGTCCAGCAGGGGCATCGGCATTTGGATCGATTCAGGTGGTGACCTGATCGTAGCACCGGGCCAGGACCTGCACATGCTGCATTGCAACTGAACGGATCCAAAGCGACAAAAACTGTCCGGATCCAATTGCAACTTTTTTTATGGCCGGTCCAAGGCCCGGTGCAGAGACTGGTCCCACTCCTTCAAGGGCGCACTGCCGAAGGTCCGACGATCGTTGTCGCCGGGATCGATGCCCCCTTCCACGCGCCCGGCGTGAACCAACGTCCATCTCCGCAACCCCATCGCCGTGCACAGGCACATCGATGCCGGTGCGGCGTGGACTCCCTTCCCCAAACCTCTCCCGTACCTCTGGTAACTACATGAAAAACACTGTTCGTCCTTCCCCTGCTTTCCTGGCGCCGTGCGTGCTGGCCAGCGCACTCTGCCTGTGCATGGCGCCCCCCGCGCTCGCCGGCAGCCTTGTCGAGGGTGCCAGCCACACAGTCGCCGCGGGAGATGCAAAGGAAGACTGGGTTCTGCACGGTGCTTCCACCTTGACGCTTGCCCCCGGCGCCACTGCAGGGGCTGTCTATCTGCTGCCCGGGAGCTCGCTCATTGCCACCGATGCCCGGTTGTCAGCCAGCTCTCCCGGCATGCTGGCGTGGCTCACCGATTCAAACGCCACGTTGATCCGCAGCAGCATCTTCAACGATGCGGGTTCCGGCATGAAATTGGATGGGGACCTGAGCACGGCGGCGCCCGGCTCACGGGTGACACTTGATTCCTCTACGGTCGAAGGCGTCGGATCGGCCGTGGCCATGGACGGCTACAGCCAACTGACCGTGTCCGGTTCCACCTTGATCGGCAACGCGGGTTCAGCCCTTTACATGGGGTCGGGAAAAGCCATCATCCAGAACGGCTCCACGCTGCGCGGCGATGTCGACGGAGCCTATCTCCTCTCCGGCCAGTACCGGGGCTTCCCTGCACAACCCTCCACCTTGCTGGTGGACGGATCGCGCGTGGAAGGTACCCGTGGCAGTGCAATCGTTGTCGGCACGAGCTTCGTCGGCGACACCGATGTGCACATTACCCTGCGCAATGGCGCCGAGCTGGTTGCGGGCAACGGCATCCTCATCGATATCCAGGGCGACCACCTCTTCCCTGCGTTGAAAGCTCACGCCGAGGTAGACGTCAGCAGCAGCCACCTGCGCGGCGACATCCGTGCAGTCGCAGGGGCAACCGGCACCTTTGCCCTGACGGACAACGCAACACTTACCGGCCGCATCACCGGCGCCATTGACGTCTCGGTGGATCAGGGCGGACGCTGGCTGCTCACCGGCAACAGCGACGTGGCGGCCTTGAATGTTGGCGGCGGCGGCACGCTCGCACTCGGCGACGGCTCGGCCTTCCAGACCCTCAACGTGGCCGGCGATTTCACCGGCAACAACGGCACGATCCTGTTCAACACCGTCCTGGCCGGTGACGGTGCAAGCAGCAACAAGCTCATCATCGACGGCGACACCCGCGGCAGCGCCAACGTGCGCGTCAACAACGTGGGTGGTGCCCGTGCACATACCCAGCAGGGCATCGAGCTGATCCAGGTAGGCGGCGCCTCCCATGGCCAGTTCAACTTGGCCGGCCGCGCCGTAGGTGGCCAGCACGAGTACTTCCTGTTCAAGGGCATCGGGGCCGATGGCAGCTGGTACCTGCGTTCGCAGCTGCCGACCCAGCCAGCCCCCTGCGCGGCCGGCTCCGCCATGTCCGGGTGCGAGCGGGGCGATCCGACCCCGGTGCTGCGCCCTGAACCCGGCGCCTACCTCGCCAACCTGCAGGCGGCCCAGACCCTGTTCCGCCTGGGCTATCACGACCGTCACGCCGGCCAGAACAACGGTCGCGCCTGGGCGCGCGTGGATGGCTCGCGCAACGGCTTCGATGCGGTCAGCCAGCAACTGGATATCCATGGCAGCAGCCAGGCACTGACCGTGGGCGCTGATATCTGGCGTCACGAAGCCGGCGGCAGCGTGGGTGTCGTGTTGTCGTCCGGCACTGCCAGCAGTACGTCCACCAATGAACTGACCGGCTACCACGCACGCGGCAAGGTCAAGGGGGAGGCGCTGGGCGTATATGGCACGTGGCGCGGCGGCAACAGCGCCGACCCGTATGCAGGCTTCTACGTGGATGGCTCGCTGCAGCGTGCGCAGTTCCGCAATCGCGTCGAGGGCATCGGCCTGGCCGCCGAGCACTACGCCAGCCGCACCTGGCAGGGCGCAGTGGAAACCGGTTATGCCTTCCGCCTGGGTGGCACCGGCAACGGCGGCATCCTCCTGGAACCGCAACTGCAGGCAGGTTACAGCCGCTGGGATGGCAACCATCACACTGAAGCGAACGGTACGGTGGTGAACGCCGAGAATACCGATGGCCTGTTCGGCCGCGCGGGCCTGCGCCTGTCCGGTGTGGTGCGCTGGGGCAACGGTGCGACCGAGGTGCAGCCCTACCTGGCCGCCCACTGGCTGCATACCGGCGCCGAAGCGCAGATCCGCATGGATGGCGACGTGGTGGATGCCCGGATCCCGCGCAGCCGTGGCGAGTTCAGCGCGGGTGCGTCTGTTAAGGTCGGCAGCGGTGTGGGTATCTGGGGCGGCCTGTCGCTGCAGCGCGCCAGTGGCTACCACCAGAATGCCGGCCAGGTGGGCGTGAGCTACAGCTGGTAAGCGTGCAACGAGGGAGTCGGGGCCTGCCCGGCTCCCTCGATTCATTCTCTTCAGCCACCCACCGCGGCGATCCAATGCGGCAGGTTGTAGTAGTTGGTGATGCGCGCGACCTTGCCGTCACGGATCTCGAAGAACGCACCCGCCGGCAGCACGTACGGCTGGCCGTGCGCCTCGGGCAGGCCTTCGTCGGTGGCCAGGTACTGGCCGTTGACGGTGAATTCGGCGGCACCACGGCTGCCATCGGCACTGCCGAACACCACGATGTCGGTCAGCTGCTCGCGGTAGGAACGCGCCATCTTCTGGCAGAACGCGCGGAACGCGTCCTTGCCCACTTCGCGGCCGCCCTGGTTGATGTCATGCACCACGTCGTCGGTGACCTGGGCGACGAACGCCTCGATATCGCCGCTGTTGAAGGCATCGTAGTAGGCGCGGATGACGTCGGTGGCACTCATGGGGGGATCCTGGGGATGGGCGGGCCGGGGAGCATAGCCTATACTCACCCCCAGTATCCATGGGCGGCAACGAACGTGCGCATCACCACGCTACAGGGGCTGGCAGCAACCCCCTTCCTCGACGATCTCGCGCGCCTGCGCATCCGCGTCTTCCGTGACTTCCCGTATCTGTACGAAGGCGACCTGGCCTACGAGCGCGGCTACGCGGCAACCTATGCGGCGGCCGCCGGCAGCATCATCGTGCTGGCCCAGGACGGTGACCGCGTGGTCGGCGCGTCCACGGGCATCCCCATGCACGAGGAGACCGCTGAGTTCCAGGCGCCATTCCTGGACGGGGCCTGGGACACCGACCGCATCTTCTACTTCGGCGAATCGGTACTGCTGCCGGAGTATCGCGGCCAGGGCCTGGGCGTACGCTTCTTCGAAGCACGCGAGGCGCATGCCCGCCAGGCCGGCTTCGGCCTGTGCTGCTTCAGCGCGGTGCAGCGGCCGCTGGACCACCCGCTGCGACCGGCCGATTACCAGCCGCTGGATGCGTTCTGGCACAACCGCGGCTATGTCCATCATCCCGAGCTGAGCACGTCCTTCACCTGGCGCGACGTCGGCCACAGCGAGAAGACCGCCAAGCCGATGTCGTTCTGGCTGAAGGCGCTGGACGCATGATCCGCTTTGCTGCCAGCCAGTACGCGATCGAGCTGATCGAGCAGTGGGACGACTACGCCGCGCACCTGGACGCCCACGTGGCAGAAGCCGCAGCGGCCGGCGCGCAGCTGGTGCTGCTGCCCGAGTACGCGGCGATGACCTTGACCGGCCAGCTGCCGCCGGCCGAGCGCGGCGACCTGGCCGCGTCCATTGCCGGCATCCAGCCGCTGCTCCCGCGCTGGCTGGCGCTCTGCGCACAGATCGCCCAGCGCCATCGCGTCTGGTTCTGCCCCGGCTCGGCGCCGGTGCTGGACGACGATGGCCAGTACCGCAACCGCGCGTTCCTGTTCGGTCCACAAGGCCTGCTGGGCCACCAGGACAAGCTCATCATGACCCGCTTCGAGCGCGAGGAATGGAACATCGCCGGTGGCCGCGATGGCCTGCGCACATTCGAGACGCCACTCGGCATGCTGGGCATCCTGATCTGCTACGACACTGAATTCCCGATGCTGGCACGGCAGCTGGCCGAGGCCGGCGTGGACCTGCTGCTGGCACCGAGCTGCACCGATACCGAGGCCGGCTACCACCGCGTGCGCATCGGCTCGCAGGCACGCGCACTGGAAAACCAGCTGCCCGTGCTGGTTTCGGCCACGGCCGGCATGGCCAGCTGGAGCCCGTCGGTGGATGTGAACTACGGCCGCGCGGCGATGTATGTGCCGGCCGACCGCGGCATGCCGGCCAGCGGCGTGCTGTGCGAGAGCGAGCGGGTGTTCACCGAGGAAAGCCGCTGGTTGATCGGGCAGATCGATGCCGGCGCCGTATCTGCGGTGCGCCGCGAGGGCCAGGTCGCGTTGTACCGCGACTGGCCGGAGCAGTTCGCGGTGAAGGTGCAGCAGCCTTTGTAGAGCCGAGCCCACGCTCGGCTCTACAAGGGCGTCACCGCGCCGGAAGGCCGTCGCTCACGCGTTCCAGCGCCTGCCGGTAGCGGCGGCTGCCAAACAGGCCGCGCTGCAGGGTCGTGCGCAGCGCCAGTACCTCTTCCTCATCCGGCTGCTGCGCGCAGGCACGCTCGGCCCAGAACACCGCGCGGTCAAACTCGACCTCGCTGCGTGCGGCGTAGTACTGCGCCAGCATCCAGGCCGCCTGCGTCCAGGCCTGGCCGCCCCAGAATTCCAACGTATCCAGCAGGCGCGGCAGGCGCCCCTCGGCAGGCACCTGCGTGCGCAGGTAGTACCCCGCACCCGCCACGCAGCTGCGAACGCGGCGCTGCAGACGCTCGCCCCATTCTTCTTCGGTCGCTGCCAGCTCCAGGCAGCGCAGCTCGCAGGCATTGGACAGGTGCACCAGTTCGTCCGTGCCGATGCCGGCGATGCCACCCTCCTCCAGGCCACGGTCGTAGACCAGGCTGAGGTTGTAGAGCGCGCGGCCACTGTCCTGCTCGGCCGCACGCCGGTACCACTGGATGGCCAGCGCCGGATCGTAGGACGGCGCGTGTTCGAAGTAGTGGTAGCCCAGCGCGGCCTGCATCTCCGGGAAGCCCAGCTCCGCACCGACCTGCGCCATGTGCAGCAGCGCGGTGTGCTGCAGCGATTCGTCGAAGGCGTAGTAGACATCGTTGAACGGGCAGTCCGCGCCCGGCGCCGGCACCGCCATCAGCGCGGCCGCATGGCGCCAGGCCGCCTCGGCCTGCGCCGCATCGGGTGTCACGCCGCACCAACCGGTATCGCGCAGTACACCCTGCATCACTGCTGCCCAGGCCGAGTTGCGCCACTGCCGCGCCACCACCGGCGCCAGCCACTCACCCATGCCGGTCGCGGCGGCCGCGTGCAGCATGCGCATCAGCTGATGATCATCGAACCCGCGCGGCACGCTGGGGTCGGCCGCCTGTGCGTAGTACGCCGCGGCCATATCGGTGTTGTCCACCCGCGAAGCCAGCTCGGCCAGCTGCAGGTAGATCCCCGTTCGTTCCAGCGCCGACTGCGGCTGCGCCAGCAGTTCCATGCCGCGAGCGAACGCCTGCTGCACCGCGTTGCGGTCGTCGGTGTCGATGCTGTCCACGTCGATGGCATCCAGCCACACGATCATGCGCAGCTGGTTGCGCTGCGATGCGTCCAGGCCTTCGGCCAGGGGGCCGTCGGCCAGCGCCAGGATCTCTTCATGGCTGCCGCCCCAGCGCGGCGTGCGCAGCCGCGCGTAAGTGTCCAGCAGCGGCAGGGCGTGGCCTGCGGCCTGCAGGCCCATCTGCAGCCAGGCCAGTGCCGGCTGCGGCGAAGCCTCGTCGCTCGCGATCGGGTCACCCTCCTCATCCAGCTCCGGCGGCGGCGGAACCGCGGCAGACCAGGATGCCGGCATCTGCGCCGGCAGGTCTGGCAGGCGCGGCGCATCGGCCATCCACGCGCCGAGCAGGGCCTGCATGTCGCGCCACGGGCCGGCGCCGTCGGCAGGATGGAAACCATCGTGCATCCAGTCGCTCATCCACACCGGCACGCCGAACGCCGCCCCGCTGCGCATCAGCTGGTGCAGCAGCGGCCAGGACAACGGCCCGCGATCGGCCAGGGCAATGGCGTGGACGAACAACGCGGTCTGCGCGGCATGCACGCTGGACCAGGCGCCCTCGCCCACCGATGACGTCCAGCCCGAGCCGCGCAGATCGACGGCAATGCGATCCCACACCAGGGCGGCCAGCAGCAGCGGTGCATCGGCTTGCGGGGCCTGCTGTTGCCACGCTGCCAGGGCCTGCCACAGCGCATTGATCGACAGTGCCTGCGGCGGCGCAAGCAGGGCCAGTGCACGCGCACCGCCCTCGGCATCCTGCGGTGCGAGGAGGTCGGGCAAGGCAGACTCGATGGCCTCGAAGCGATGGGCGAGCAGGTCATCCCAGATCGCGGGTGCGGCGTGACGCCGCGGGGATTCAGCGGAAAGCGGAGAGGTCATCGGAATTCAAGCAGAGCGACAGCACCGGCGGATTATAGCGCTGCGGCGGGGCAGCGCTCCGGGTTTGCTTTGGTAGTGGTCAAGCTTGCTTGACCGCCTTTTGCCGTTCCGTCGAGCAAGCTCGACGCCTACACGCTACGTCGGCAGCGCTGCCACCAGGGTGGACAGATCGGCGCTGTCCACCGGCCGCACCACGCGTGCCACTTCCTGGCCGTCGCGCAGCAGAACCACCGTCGGCCACAGCTTCACCTGGAACGAGCGGCCCAGCGGCTTGCCCTTGCCATCCTCGATCTTCCAGTGCGGCAGATCATGCGCGTCCACGAACTGCTGCAGCGCCGGCTGCGCGGCCTGGCAATGGCCGCACCACGGGGCACCGAACTCGATCAGCAGCCAGCCGGCCTGCGCATCGACATCGCTGCGGGCCGGCTCGGCGGCCTGGTGGTCGCGCATGAAGGGCATGGCGTTACGCCGCCAGTGCACGCTGGATGTCTTCCAGCGGTGCGTTGGTGAAGTTCTTCGCCAGGTCATCCAACAGCCGCGCCTGCGTTTCCTTGTGCAGCAGCGGGCGGATGCGCCCCAGGGTGATCGGATCGGCCACCAGGATCAGATGCGAATAGCGGTTCTTCAGCGCATCCTCGTTCAACTGCTCGGCCACCTGCTTGGCGAACGTCGCTTCGTTGAGCTGGGAGATGGACATGTCCTTCGGCACGGCACCCGCGGGCCCCTGCCCCGACACGCCCTGCTCGCTGATGTCCTGCAGGCGCAGCTCGCCCTCCTGTTTCAGCGTCAGCTGATGATCGGTGCCGACGTTGGTGAACACGCGCGCCGAGCCACCATCGGTGACGACGACAAGGGTACCTTCGGGAATGCGACGGGTCATGCGATGCTCCGGTTGCGTTGGTTCGCCATCACCGTAAAGGCTGCGTCGTGAGCGGTGCGGCCACACTGCGTCCACAGCATGTCATCGCACCAGGCGTCATCAAAGCACGCACATGAACAGGCAGGCTGGAACACAGCGTCCGCTACAGCCCGCTTCGCTGCAAGTTCACGCCGTAACCGTTATCATGAACGGATGATCGACACGACGTACTACGTGGCAGGCACGCCTGTTACGTGGGAAGCACGGCCGACCGGCGTACCGCTTGCCACACCCGCTCCCACCCCCTCATTCCTTCGCCGCGTGCAGGATCCGGGTGGATGACGCCGCTCAGGCGCTGATCCTCACTGTTTTTCCGATGCGCACCGAGCCTGGTCCGGTCAGCCCGTTCTGATCGGCGGCTTGTGCCATCACCGCTGGCATTGATCTTCACCAGCCCTCGCCAATCCACGGCGTAGTTTCCCGTGCGTGGTCTTTTCCCGTACGTCCTGGTCCAGCGTGGACCGCCCGCATCGATGCCCCTGCGCCAGTTGCGCCAGCATCGCCGTTTCCGATTTCCGGGACACACCACACCGCCTATTCCGCATTCCCCATCCAAGAACAGAAAGGACGTCCCCATGCAGGACAACCCCGATGCCCATGCCCATTTCGGTTGGTTCAAACGCCGCCGCCACCTGAAGGTCGACGAGATCACCGTCGTCGACAAGCCCATGCTCAAGCGCGCCGTCGGTGCCGCTGCACTGGGCAACGCGATGGAATGGTTCGACTTCGGCGTCTACGGCTACCTTGCCGTGACCATCGGCCAGGTCTTCTTCCCCTCCAGCAATCCCACCGCGCAGGTGATCGCCGCCTTTGCCACCTTCACCGTGGCCTTCCTGGTGCGCCCGCTGGGCGGCCTGGTGTTCGGTCCGCTGGGTGACCGCTACGGGCGGCAGAAAGTGCTGGCCTTCACCATGATCCTGATGGCGCTGGGCACCTTTGCCATCGGCCTGATTCCGTCTTACGAACGCATCGGCATCTGGGCCCCGGTCCTGCTGCTGCTCGCGCGCGTCGTGCAGGGCTTCTCCACCGGTGGCGAGTACGGCGGCGCGGCCACCTTCATCGCCGAGTATTCCACCGACCGCAACCGCGGCCTGATGGGCAGCTGGCTGGAGTTCGGCACGCTGGGCGGCTACATCGCCGGTGCCGGCACGGTGACCGCACTGCATATGCTGCTGAGCAGCGAGGACATGCTGGACTGGGGCTGGCGC
>DOKO01000121.1 GCA_003510825.1 Stenotrophomonas sp. | reverse complement strand
CTCGTGCGGCTGCGGCATCGCCACGAACAGCGTGGACAGCAGACCCGGCACCCGGCTGGCCGCCGCGATCGCCGCCACGCAGCCGACCGGGTTGCGCTTGTGCGGCATCGCCGAGGAACCACCCTTGCCCTCGCCCGCCGGCTCAAAGGCTTCCGCCACCTCGGACTGCATCAGCAGCACGATGTCGGTGGCGATCTTGCCCAGGCTGCCGGTCAGCAGCGCGAACACGCTGCCGAACTCGGCGATGCGGTCACGCGCGGTATGCCAGGGCAGCGCCGGCAACGGCAGCTGCAGCTCGGCGGCCAGGGCGTCGGCCACGTCCAGCCCGCGCGTCTGCAGCGAAGCCAGCGTACCGGCGGCACCGCCGAACTGCAGGACCAGGGTATCGTCGGCCAGCGCATCGAGGCGCCGCTGGCTGCGCTGCAGGGCATCGAGCCAACCGGCGGCCTTCAGGCCGAAGGTGACCGGCACCGCCTGCTGCAGCAGCGTGCGCCCGGGCAGGCCGGTGCCGCGCTCGGCCTCGGCCAGCTGCGCCAGCGCGGTACACAGCAGTTGCAGGCGCGCCTGCACGTGGCTGACCGCCGCGCGCAGCTGCAGCACCGCGCCGCTGTCGATGATGTCCTGGCTGGTGGCGCCCCAGTGGACCCAGCGCGCGGCCTCGGCATCGCTGGCCTTGACCTGTGCGGTGAGTGCCTTGACCAGTGGAATGGCCGGATTCCCAGCCAGTGCGGTCGCCGCCGACAACGCGGGAACCGCGTACAGATCGGCGCTGCACGCCGCTTCGATCGGGGCCAGCGCAGCGGCGGGAATCACCCCGCACTGCACCTGCGCGCGCGCCAGTGCGCGTTCGACATCCAGCATCGCCTGCAGGCGTGCTTCATCACTGAACACGGCGTCGACGGCGGGGTCGCCGAACAGGCCGCTCAGCAGCGTTGGGGAGTGGCTCATCGGTGCAGTCCATCCTGGGTGGCCACAGCTTACCCGCGCCCGCTGCACGCGGGCGTGGAGTGGCCGGAAGGCGCGTTGGCCGCGCCGCGATCAGTAAGCGAAGAACACCGTCTCGTCCGGGCCCTGCATGCGCACGTCCCACTGGTACAGGCCCTTGCCCTGCGCCTGTGCGACCAGGGTGTGGCGGCGCTCGGCCGGCACCAGCGCGAGAATGCCATCCTCGCCGTTGCTGGCTTCATCACTGAAGTAGATGCGGCCACGGGTGGCCTGCAGCAGGCCGCGCATGAACACCAGCACCACCAGGTGCGGTGCCTGCGGCTCGCCACGCAGGCCCGGCACGCGGCCCGGCTTGACGGTGGTGAACGCAAAGCGGCCCTGGTCGTCGGTCGGCACGCGGCCCCAGCCGTCGAAGGCCGGGTCGTGGTCATCACGGCGCGGGTCTTCGCCATGGGCGTAGATGCCCTGCGCGTCGGCCTGCCAGATTTCCAGCACGGCATCGGACACCGGTGTGCCATTGCCATCGAAGACCTGGCCCTGCACTTCGATGCGCTCGCCCTGCGCGGTGGCCGGGGCGATCCCGGTGCGGTACAGCGGTTCCAGGCCCAGGCGGTAGTACGGGCCCACGGTCTGCCACGGAGTGGATTGGAAACTCATGGTCTTACTCCCAGACGGTCATCTTGCGACCGCGCAGCACGATGTCGAAGCGGTAGCCGAGTGCGAATTCGTTGGCGGTGTTTTCCCAGTCGAACGAGGACACCATGCGCTCGCGCGCCTTGGCGTCGTCCACGCAGTTGTAGATCGGGTCGAACGCCAGCAGCGGGTCGTTGGGGAAATACATCTGCGTGACCAGGCGCTGGCCGATGCCATCGCCATGCAGCGAGAAATGGATATGCGCCGGGCGCCACGCGTTGTAGTGGTTGCGCCACGGGTACGCGCCCGGCTTGATGGTGGTGAACCGGTAGCGGCCTTCGCTGTCGGTCAGCACCTGGCCGGTGCCCTTGAAGTTCGGGTCCAGCGGCGCGTCGTGCTGGTCGCCCTTGTGCAGGTAGCGGCCGGCGGCGTTGCACTGCCAGACCTCGACCACGGTGTTGCGCACGGGGCGGCCGTTCTCGTCCAGCACGCGGCCGCTGACGATGATGCGCTCGCCCTGCGGCTGGCCGGGGAAACCGGCGGTCAGGTCGGCGGCATGCTCACCCAGGGTGATGCGGTTGATGCTCGGGCCGGTCACTTCCGAGAGCGTCACCGGGATGGCGATCGGGTCGGTACCCGGGCCACGCAGCGCGGTGGAGGCATACGGCAGATGGATGCGCGGCGGCTGGCTGCCGGGGTACGGCTTGCGGTAGCCGCGCAGTTCGGTGGGATCGCTCATGGCGTACTCCTGTTGGCGAGCGGCCCGAGGGCCGCGGCTGTCTTGCAGATCATGGATACGGGGGAAGCCTTACACGCGCTCGATGGCCAGCGCCACGCCCTGCCCCACGCCGATGCACATCGTCGCCAGGCCGCGGCGGCCGCCGCTGGCTTCCAGCTGGCGCAGCAGGGTCAGCGCCAGGCGCGCCCCGCTCATGCCCAGCGGGTGGCCCAGGGCGATGGCGCCGCCGTTGGGGTTCACGTGCGCGGCATCGTCGGCCAGACCGAGCTGGCGCATGCAGGCCAGGCCCTGCGAGGCGAACGCTTCATTCAGTTCGATGGCATCGAAATCGGTGATGGACAGACCCAGCCGCGCCATCAGCTTCTGGCTGGCCGGCACCGGCCCCATGCCCATGACCGCCGGCTCGACGCCGGCGCTGGCGAAGCCCAAGATGCGCGCGCGCGGGGTCAGCCCCAGCGCCTTCACCTGCGCGCCCGAAGCGAGCAGCAGTGCGGCGGCGCCATCGTTGATGCCCGAGGCGTTGCCGGCGGTCACCGTGCCCGGCTGGCGGAACAGCGGCTTCAGCTTGGCCAGCGCCTCGGCGGTGGTATCGCCGCGCGGATGTTCATCGCGGTCCACGGTCACGGTCTCGCCACGCTTGCGGCCCGGTACGTCCACCGCCACGATCTCGCCGTCGAAGAAGCCGCGCGCCTGCGCAGCGGCGGTGCGCTGCTGGCTGCGCAGGGCGAACGCATCCTGGTCCTCGCGGCTGATGCCGTAGCGCTCGGCCACGTTCTCGGCGGTCTGGCCCATGGTCTCCACCCCGTGCAGCTCACGCAGGCGCGGGTTGATGAAGCGCCAGCCCATGGTGGTGTCTTCGATCTGCTGGTCACGGGCGAACGGCGAAGTCGCCTTGCCCATCACGAACGGCGCGCGCGACATCGATTCGACGCCGCCGGCAATGGCCAGGCCCAGCTCACCGGCAGCGATGCCACGGGCCACGGTGCCGATCGCATCCAGGCCCGAACCACACAGGCGGTTGATCGTGCTGCCCGGCACCGTCACCGGCAGGCCGGCCAGCAGCAGGCTCATGCGGGCGACGTTGCGGTTGTCTTCGCCGGCCTGGTTGGCACAGCCCAGGTAGACATCCTCGACCAGCGCCGGGTCCAGCTGCGGGTGCCGCGCCAGCAGCGCCTTCAGCGGAACCGCGCCGAGGTCGTCGGCACGCACGCCGGACAGCGCGCCGCCGTAGCGGCCGATCGGGGTGCGGATGCCATCGATGATGTAGGTTTCGTGCAGGCTCATCTCAGACTCCCTCGGCCAGTGCCAGCGGCAGGCCGGTCAGTTCACGCAGTTGTTCGATGTCCATGCCCTCGACCATTTCCAGCACGGTCGCGCCGTCGGCGCCGAGGTCGAACACCGCCACATCGGTATACACGCGCGATACGCAGCGCAGGCCGGTCAGCGGGTAGCTGCATTCGGCCACCAGCTTGCTCTCACCCTTCTTGGTGAACAGGTCCATCATCACGAAGACCTGCTTGGCACCGATGGCCAGGTCCATCGCGCCGCCCACGGCGGGAATCGCGTCGGGCGCACCGGTGCTCCAGTTGGCCAGATCGCCGTGCGCCGACACCTGGAAGGCGCCGAGCACGCAGATGTCGAGGTGGCCGCCGCGCATCATCGCGAACGAATCAGCATGGTGGAAATAGCAGCCACCGGTGAGCAGGGTGACCGGCTGCTTGCCGGCGTTGATCAGGTCCGGGTCTTCCTGGCCGGCGGCCGGCGCCGGGCCCATGCCGAGCAGGCCGTTTTCCGACTGCAGGAAAATCTCCTTGTCGGCCGGCAGGAAGTTGGCCACCGTGGTCGGCAGGCCGATGCCCAGGTTGACGTAGGCACCTTCGGGAATGTCGCGCGCCACGCGCGCGGCCATCTGTTCGCGGCTGAGCTTGTTCATGCCTGCACTCCTTCTGCGGCCATCGGCACCACGCGCTGCACGAAGATGCCCGGGGTCACCACGGCCTCCGGGTCCAGTTCGCCCAGCGCCACCACTTCACGCACCTGCACGATGGCGCAGCGTGCGGCCATCGCCATCAGCGGGCCGAAGTTGCGCGCGGTCTTGCGGTACACCAGATTGCCCCAGCGGTCGCCACGGTCGGCCTTGATCAGCGCGAAGTCCGCGTGCAGCGGGTACTCGAGGACGTAGTGGCGGCCATCGATCTCGCGCGTTTCCTTGCCCTGCGCCAGCTCGGTGCCATAGCCGGTGGGGGTGAATATCGCGCCCAGGCCCGAACCTGCGGCATGGATGCGTGCGGCCAGGTTGCCCTGCGGCACCAGCTCCAGTTCGATCTCGCCGGCGCGGTAGGCGGCATCGAAGTGCTGCGAATCGGCCTGGCGCGGGAAGGAGCAGACGATGCGGCGCACGCGCTTGTGCTTGATCAGCGCGGCCAGGCCGGTATCGCCGTTACCGGCGTTGTTGTTGATGATGGTCAGTTCGCGCGCGCCCTGTGCGATGAGCGCATCGATCAGCTCATCGGGCATGCCGGCGGTACCAAAGCCGCCGATCATCACGGTGGCGCCATCATGGATATCGGCCACCGCTGCTTCCACGCTGGCCACGGTCTTGTCGATCACTGCATTGCTCCTTGCCCTGCCCGCCGGCGGTCATCGCCGCCATGCTGCAGGGCCACTGCGAAGGGAAAACACGACCCGGACATGGTCGCCACGGCACCCCGTCCGGTCAATGCGATATTCGGCCAGTTGATTCGATAATCGCACGTTGAGTTAACTGCGCCGGCCATCGGTTCAACGCCGGTTCTGGCCCACGCCGACGCGCAGGCCCAGGCACGCCCACGCCGCCAGCAGCAGCGGCAAGGCGCACAGCACATACAGCGCGGACGGCTGCCAGTGGCCATCCACCAGCACGCCCACGGTAAGCGGCGAGAGGATCGCGCCGACGCGACCGATACCGATGGCCCAGCCCAGGCCGGTGGTGCGCACTTCGGCGGCGAACACCACCGGCGCCGCCGCGTACAGCCCAGCCATCGCTGCGAACAGCGCCGCACCGATCACGAAGGCCAGCGGGAAGGCCACGCCCAGCTGCGTGTTGAACGCCGCAAAGCCCAGCATCGACACCATCGCCAGCAGCAGCGCACCGGCGGTCAGCTTCGACAGCGACCAGCGCGAGGCCAGCCAGCCGAACAGGCTGCCGCCGACGATGCCGCCCAGGTTCAGCAGCACGCCGCCGGTGATGCCCTGCTGCGCCGATACGCCGGCCGAGACCAGCAGCTTCGGCGTCCAGCTCAGCACGAAATAGAAGGCGAACATGTGCAGGAAGAACGCCAGCGCGATCAGCAGCGCGACGCGGCGCAGGTCGCCCACGAACAGTGCGGCGTAGCCCTGGCGCTGGCCATTGCGCACCGGTGCCGGCGGCAGTGCCTGCAGTTCCGGCATGCGCATGCGCGACAGCAGTGCATTGAGCCGCGGCAGCGCGTTGGCCGGGCGACGCGCGACCAGGAAATCCAGCGATTCCGGCAGGCACTTCAGCACCAGCGGAATGCACAGCAGCGAGGCACCCGCGCCGATCAGGAACACGCTGTGCCAGGACCAGTGTTCCAGCATCCACGCCGCCAGCAGGCCGCCGGCGGTGGCACCGATCGGATAGCCGGTGGCCTGCAGCGCGACTGCCGTGCTGCGCCACTTGGCGTTGGCGTACTCGGCGGTGATCACGCCGACACCGGCCAGCATGCCGCCGATGCCGATGCCGGTGTACACGCGCAGCGCGCCCAGCTGCCAGGCGTTGGCGGCCAGCGCCGACAGCGCCATGCCGCTGGTGAGGATCAGCAGGCAGCAGACGATCATCGGCCGCCGACCCCAGCGGTCCGCCAATGGCGCCAGCAGGAACGAACCCAGCGCCATGCCGACCAGGCCGGCACTGAGCATCAGCCCCAGCACCTTGCCCGACAGTTCCCAATCCGCCGACACGTGCGGCGCGGTGAAGGCCATGACCATCACATCGAAGCCATCGAGCATGTTCAACAGCACGCAGATGGCGATGGCGGTCCACTGGAAGGGACTCATCCGTTCAAGGACAAGCGGCGGTGCAGCGGCGGAGGCGTGGCTCATGGTGCGGTTTCCTGCAACAGCGTGGTGCGGTGGAACGTCCGGCGGGGAAGGTCTCAGTGACCGGCCTGGCTGGATGCATGGATGACCTGCAGGACGTCCTGCAGGCGATCGACCTCGACCTGGCCCGGCGCCGACGGGGTGCCGATCATGCCGAAGGTCAGGGCCTGGCCGAAGGTTTCGCCGGCAAGGCGCGAAACCACGCCGGTGCCGCCCATCGACATGGTCAGCAGCGGCTTGTCGCTCTGCTGGCGCACCTGCCAGGTGGCATCGAGCAGGGCCAGCACGTCGCCGGCATCACGCGGCATCACTGCGATCTTCAGCACGTCGGCGCCGAGTGCCTGCTGCTTCAGCAGGCGCGCGACGATCTCCTCGCGCGGCGGCGTGGCATGGAAGTCATGGTTGGACATCACCACCTTGACCCCGGCCTTGTGCGCCTGTGCCACCAGCGACTGCACGATCTTCGGGTCGCGGAACATCTCCACGTCGATCAGCTGGGCGACGCCGCCGCGCAGCAGCGTGGCGTACAGCGCACCGTAGTCGGCATCGCTGATCGGCTTGGCACCGCCTTCGGCCTTGGTACGGAAGGTGACGATGACCGGCTTGCCGCCCAGCGTGGCCTGGATGCGCTTGCCCAGCGCGACCAGTGCCTTGCCATCGGTGGCGATGTCCAGGTAATCGATGCGCCACTCGGCGATGTCGGTGGACTTGCTGGCAGCGATGGCGGCGGCCTGCTGCAGCGCGACCTCAGCGGTGGCACCGGTGATCGGCACGATGGTGCGGGGGCTGCCCTCGCCGATGCGCAGCTGGCCGACCTGCAGCACCGCCGGCGGCGGTGCGGCCAGGGCCAGCAGGGGGGAGGCGCTGAGCGCACCGGCGAGGACAACGGAAGCGAACGGGAATTTCATGGCAGTCACCAGAGCGTGGAGGGAGCGCGCGGCCATCAGAAGGTCACCTTGGCCTGGACACCCACGGCCCAGGCGTTGTCGGTACCGCTGTAATTGAACGTGCCCGGGTTGACGATGTACTGCACGTCCGGGCGGATCATCAGCCACGGGTTCACCTGGAAGCTGTAGGACAGTTCGAACAGCTCCTCGGCCTGGCTGAGGTTGTACAGCGGCGAGTCGGTGGGCACGCCACCGCTCATCAGCGTGGCCCGGCGCGCATCGACCAGGCGGTCGTTGATGTCGGCGCCGACGTAGCCCAGCGCGATGCTGTCCTGCGCGCGCGAGCCGATGCCCTGGTAGACGCCACCCAGCGCGTACCAGCGCTTGATCTGCGCGGTATCGGTATCGGACACCATGTACTGCGCGAAGGCGGTGAGGCCGCGGCTCGGGTCGGCCGATTCCTGGGTCAGGCGCTGCTCGGCCAGCACGTAGGCGCCGTGGCGGCCCGTGGTCGGCGAGGTGTCCAGGCCACGCTTGTCCACGCGCGAGGTGTCGTAGTAACCGCCGAACTTGTAGACGCCGGCATGGCGGCTGCCCTTGGCCGGGGTCCAGGTCACTTCCACCGGGAACAGCGAACCGGTGGTGCCCGAGACGAACGGACGGAACGCGTTGCGCTCGATGTTGCCGCCCAGGTTCGGGTTGACCTGGAACCAGCCGGTACGCACGTTCACCGCCGGGCTGATCTGCTGCGCGAACTCGCCGCCCCAGCGCGCCATCGGGTAGTTGTACCAGCCGCTGTTGCCGGACATCGCCAGCGGGTGCGCGCAGAAAGCGGCGTTGACGAAGTGGGTCAGCAGGCTGTGCAGGCCGAACTGGTTGCCCATCGCGTAGTAACCCAGCTTGTAGTACGACTGGCCCGCGTTGAAGGTCTGGTCGTAGCTCAGCTCGGTCAGGCGCGTGTACTGGCCGCCGTACGCTTCCTGGATCGGGAAACGGTTGCCGACGAAGTCCACCGAGGTGCTGCGGCCGCGACGGTCGTTGAGGGTGAAGTGGAACGCACCGCCGTCCCAGCCGGCCAGCTTGCCCATGTCCAGGTCCATGCCCACGCGCACCTGCTGCGCATAGCGCGCGCCGGTCTCGCCGTAGCCACCATCGACCACGCCCATGGCCTCGCCCACGTAATCGCCGCGGAAGGCGATGCCACGCTCGAACAGGTCGGTGCGGGTGCCGCCCCAGTCGCCGGTGAGCGTCTTGCCTTCATAGCGGTTGCTGGACTGCGCGCTGGCCAGGGCCGGCAGCAGCGCGGTGGCGAGGATGCCCAGGGACAGGCCCAGTGACGGGGATTTCGCAGGATTCATGATCGCGGTCTCGTGGAGGTGATCAGCGCAGCGACAGCGGCGCGCTCAGGGGGGAGGTGGCGCCCTGCGCCGAGGTGACGGTGGCGGTCAGGCTGCCGGCAGCGGCAGCATCTTCTCCGGCACCGAGCGGGAAGGTGAAGCTGCCCTGCCCCTGCGCATCGGTGCGGGCTTCGACGCTGCCCAACGGCAGCTCGGCCTCGCTGCCGTTGGCGGCGCGGTTGCCAAACACTTCCACCTGGTAGCGGGAATCCGGCACGCCCTGGAAACGGCCGTTGAGCTGGCGCTGCGCGCCCTTGCCCTGCACCGCGGTCAGCTGCGGCGCAGCCTGGCCCAGGTTGGGCAGCGGCTGGCAGTCGGCCTGGCCGGCAGCGGTGCAGATACGCGCACGCTTGGACGGATCGTTGTCGACGCCACGGCCGCGCGAGCCGACGAAGCTGGCGTGCTCCAGGCCCGGCACACCGAACACGATGGCACCGCGCGGCTGGCCCTTCACGCAGGCGCCGCCGGCCTCGCAGCGCTCGATCGGCAGGCCGTTGCCGTAGATGCGGTTGGCGGTGAAGCGGTTCGGCGCACTGACCGGCTGCGGGCGCACGCCGATGCCGATGCCATTGCCGGTGATGGTGTTGCCATCGACCACGTTGCCGCTGCCGGTGATGCTCAGGCCCAGCGAGTTGCCGGTGAAGGTGTTGGCGGCGATGTAGTTGCGGTTGCCCCAGTTGATCTGCAGGCCATCGGAATAATCGACGAAGCGGTTGTGGACCACGCTGTTGTCGTTGCCCCACAGGATCTCGATGCCCTGCGAGGGCTCCGGATTGGCGCGGGTGGACTGGAACAGGTTGTCGGCCACCAGGTTCCAGGCCGCGCCGCGGGTCAGCTCCAGGCCGTCGCCGTTGTCGAGGAATTCGTTGCGCACGATGCGGTTGTGCACGGTGGTGGTGGCGGTGGACTGGCCCTTGCCGTCGTCGCCGGTGAGCATGATGCCGGCGCCGCCCTTGTTGGCGACGATGCGGTTGTCATGGATCTCGTTGTGGCTGGAACGGTTGACCAGCACGCCGATGCAGAAGTTGCGGATCTCCAGGCCGGCCAGCTCCACGCCCTGGGTATCGCGCAGGACCAGGCCCGGCAGCGTGGTGGTGCGCACGTTGGTACCGGACTGGCCGGGTTCGGCGCCCGGGCAGGCATCGGTGCCGGTGCCGGTGACGTAGGCCGAGCCATCGATGGCGACGTACTGGCCATCGCGCGCCCACGACGTGCCGATGATCTGCACCGGGCCCTTGATCTCCGGCAGCGGCGCGGCCGGCTTGATGACGTAGGGCGCCGCGCCGACGGCGTCGATCTCGATGCGGTAGCGGCCCGGTGCGGCGTTGGCGGTGGTGATGGCCCAGCGCAGCGAGCCGGTATTGGCGTCGTCCGCGTAGCGGTCCACGCGCAGGACCTGCAGGGCTTCGCGCGGCGGTTCGGCCTGGTAGGCCAGCGCCAGCGACGGCAGCACGGCAAGCAGGGACAGGGAAACAACGGACAGACGACGGCGCATGCGAGCACTCCGCACAGGTGAAGGGAAATCCGGCGGTCTTCCCCTGCACCTGGCTTCAGCACCGGACCGGCTGCTGCCCTCGCCCCGCCAAGGGTGGATCGCTTGGACTGCTATGAAACTGTGGGAGTGAAATTAGGTTTATCGCACTGCACCATTCAAGTGCGGTAATCGACTACGCGTGCGAATACCGCACTGAATGGGTAATACCATCGTTGTAGGGGGTGTTGTCGGCAGGGCTGCCGCCCTGCACCTGCTAGAAGCCAGGGCAACGTCAACGTCAAATGCCAGAGCGGCTCTGGGACTCTGCTGGTTGGGCGGGGCGATGTGGCTGGGCAGGACACGCCGTAAAC